>CAZOLL010000080.1:0-12568 GCA_964580365.1 uncultured Phycisphaeraceae bacterium | reverse complement strand
CCCCGCCCAGGCGCCGCTGCAGCGCGGGCGTGACGCTCGGCGCGAACTCTTGAGCGATGGAATCCGGCCCGTGACCGAACGCGAAGCGCGCGGGGTCGGCGCCGATCGCGCTCGCCGCGCCGCTCCACAGCTCCAGTCGCTCGCCGACGTCGAGGCGCGCCGCCTCCGCGGTCACGCGGTTCGGCAGCGCGTCCTCCGGGAGCGATTCGCGCAGCGCGGGGATCGCGGTGAGGGCCGCGAGCGCGGCCACCGCGGCGATCCCCGCGAACGAGCGCCCGCGCCGCTCACGCATGGAGAGCGCCGCCGCGACGAGCGCGCCGAGCACGGCGGCAGCCGCCGCGACGCGCGAGCCCGACGCGAACGTGCCGGCCGCGATCGCGAATGCGACGAGCAGTCGCGGAATCGAGTTGCACGTCGCGAGCGCGAGCGGAACCAGCGGCGCGAGATGCGAGCCGAGGAACGTCGGACCGCCCGCGAGGCCGCCGGCGCGCGACGTCTCGTCGACGAGGAGCGGGAACGGCGCGGAGAAATCGAGAGCCTGCGCGCAGGCGAGGACGCCCGAGATCGCTCCGCCGGCGAGCAACACGTCCGTCAGCAACGTCGCCCGCCGCGCCGCGAGTCGCGCGGCGAGGAATACGCCGGCGAGCGCGAGGTCGGTGGCGAAGCCCTGCTGGCGCTCCCAGTTGCCGGGCAGCGCCAGCGCCGGCGCGACCGACGAGAACGCCGCGATCGTCGACGCGCCGAGATACACGGCGACGCCGAGGCCGCCGATGCCACGGAGTCCGAGCGCGCGCAGATCTCGCGTCGGCCGCGCGAGAAGCGCGGAGGCCAGCGCGAGCGTCCCGAGCGTGCGCAGCAGGAGGACCTTGTTGCCCTCGAACACCCGCACCGTCTCGGGGTCGGCGTGCAGCGGCACGAGCGCGGCGGCCGCCAGGACGAGAGCGATCGCGAGCCTCTCGAACGGGCGGTTCTCTCCGTTCATGGATCGAGCCGCTCGCGGAGATCCTTCGGCAGCGCGAAGATCCCGGGCAGCGCCGCGCCGTCGACCGCCTTCAGCGGCGCCTCGAGCCGTCGCGCGATGCGTGCGTCGATCTCGAGCGCGTCGGGCCAAGTCACGCGCTCGCCCGCGACGAGAACGCCCCAGCTCCCGTGGAACGACGGCACCGAGACCTGCCCTGCCGCCACCGCCGGGAACGCCGCCCGCACCGCGCGCACGACGGACGCCGCGAGGTCGTGGCATCCGACGAACGTCGGTCCGTACTGCATCGCGAGCAGTCCGCCCGGCGCGAGGTGCTCGCGCAGGCTCGCGAAGAACTCCGGCTGGAACAGGTGCTGCGCGGGCCCGAGGCGCTCGGGAGGCGCGGGGTCGACGAGGTCGAAAACGATGCAGTCGAATCGCTGGCGCGTCGTCGCGAGGAACCGCGCCGCATCCGCGACGACGAGCGAGAACCGCGGGTCCGCGAACGCACCGCGGTGGTGGTTCGGCAGGTGCCGGCGGCACGCGTCGACGACGTCCTTGTCGAGGTCGACCATCACCACGCGCTCGACCGAGCGGTGCTTCAACGCCTCACGCGCCGTCGCGCCCTCTCCGCCGCCGAGCACGAGCACGCTGCGCGCTCCCGGGTCGTCGAGCGCGAGCAGCGCCGGCTGCACCAGCGCCTCGTGGTAGAGGTGCTCGTCGGCTTCCGTCGACTGCAGGTCGTCGTCGAGCACGAGCGAGCGCCCCCACGCGACGAGGTCGAGCACGCGGATGTGCTGGAACTGCGAGCGTGCGTCGAGCAACACGTCCTTCACCTCGAAGCGGATCGTCTCGCCCGCGGTCCAGGTGTCGACGAAGGGCTCGAACATGGCGCGGGTTCAGGCGCGCGTCGGCGCCGTCGCGAGCCCGCCGACGTGCCGCGCGTGCAGCGAGACCCTCGAGCGTGCGGCGCCGAGCAGGCGCGCCAGGTGCTCCGCCGCGCCGCGCGCGTCGAACCGGTCGGAGCAAGTGAAGACGTCGAGGCAGGCGACTCCCTCGTCCGGCCACGTGTGCGCGGAGAGATGGGATTCGCCGACCAGCACGACGGCGGACACGCCGTGCGGGACGAACTGATGCGACGCCTCGCCGACGATCGTCGCGCCGGCCGCGAGTGCCGCGGCGCGCAGTGCGTCGCGCACGAGCGCGGCATCCGCGAGGCGGTCCTTCGGGCAGCCGTCGAGGTCGACGAGGACGTGCACTCCCGACGGTTGCGGTGCAGCTTGCGTCATCGCAGCGGACTGTATGGTGACCCCACGCGAAATCAAGGAGCCCGAACGAATGAGGCGCTCGCGCGCGGCAATCGCATCCGCAGCCTGCATCTGCGCGATGACGATCGCGATCGTCATCGCGCTCGCGGCGCTGCCGTCCGAGGACCCGGTCGCGAAGCCCGAAGTCTCCGCGCTCGCGCGCGCGCGCGTTCTGTTCACGGCGACGCCGATCTCGGGCGGCCGAGTGCTCGTCGTCGGCGGGCTCGCCGACGAGCACCACCCGGAGTTGCCGCTCGGCGACGCCGAAGTGGTCGAGCTGGGTGACTCGGCCGGCGCGCTCGCGCCGCGGTCGTCGCGCTCCGTGCCGCTGGGCGGGTTCCTCCTCAGAGGTCGTTTCTTCCACGCCGCTGTCGCGCTCGACGACGGTCGCGTCGCGGTCTTCGGTGGCGACCTCGCGGGGAGCGTCGAGCTGTTCGACCCGCGCGCGGACGTCGCCGGCGCGTTCTCCCCCGGGGGAATCCTGCCCGGCAAGTCGCGCATCTGCCTCACCGCGACGAAGCTCGCGGACGGGCGGGTGTTCGTCGCGGGCGGCATCGGCATCGACAAGAAGCCTTCTCGCGCGACCGAGTTGTTCGACCCGAAGACCGCGGCGGTCGTCGCGGGGCCCGCGTTGACCGTGCCGCGCGGCGCCCACGCGGCGGTCCTGCTCGCGGACGGCCGCGTGTTCCTCGCCGGCGGCGTGAAGCAGGACACGACCGAGCTGTACGACCCCAAGGCGAACGCCGTCACCGCGGGGCCGCGCCTCTCGACGCCGCGCGACGATCTTGCCGCGACGCTGTTGGCGGACGGAACGGTCCTGATCACCGGCGGGCAGGACGCGCGCGGAAAGACGCTGTCGATCTGCGAGCGATTCGACCCGCGGAGCGACGCGCTGACGCGCGTCGGCGATCTTTCCGACGAGCGTGCAGACCACGTGCAACTCCTCATGAAGGACGGCAGCGTGTTGGTGATGGGGGGAGAGCAGGACGACGGCAAGGACCACGACGTCGTGCTCGCATCGGTCGAGCGCTTCGATCCCGCGACCGGGAAATTCGCGCGCGCGAAGCCGCTGTCGATCCCGCGTGACGATTTCGCTGCGGTCCTCCTCGACGACGGCGCCGTGCTCGTCATCGCGGGTCAGTCGACCGGCGACCGCGTCGTCGCGTCGATGGAAGTGTGGCGCGACGGCTGACGGCACCTCAGCGGTATCCTTCCCGCTCGTCAATTCCGGACCGGGAGGTCGCATGCTCCGCTTCGCCCGCATCGCTTTCACGTCGTTCGTCTTCGTCTCCACCGCGTTCGCCGGCGATGTCCAAGTGACCGTCGCCAGCGGCTCGCTGACGCTGATCGGCACCCCCAACGACGAGAACCTCTCGATCGACCCGATCGGAGTCGCGAACGCGAAGGAGTTCCGCGTCGTGCCCGGACCCGGCACGACCGTGAACGGACAACCGACGCCGCAACTCTTCCCGGGCGTCACGAAGAACGTCGTGCTCGCTCTCGGCGCCGGCACGAACTCGGTGACGGTCATCGACGTGAAGCTCCCGCGCGACCTGATCATGAGTGCAGGTCCGAGCGGGACGCTCGACGTCACGGTCCACCGCTCCCGGGTGAAGAAGCGCGTGTTCGCCGACACGGCGGGGGGCGTGCTGAAGGTCCTGCTCTCGCAGTCGGTCATCGGGCGCCGAGTCCAATTCACCGGCGGTGCCGCGAGCGATGAGCTCTCCCTTCTCGCGAACGTCGAGGTGCGCGGCGATGTCGAGTTCTCCGGTGGCGGCACCGACGACGTCCTCGATCTCGGCGAGTCCCACGTTCGAGGAGGCGTGGAGTTCACGGGCGGCGCGGGCGACGATGTCGCCCATGTCATGATCAGCGGCGTCGAAGGGCAGTTGCGCTTCGACGGAGGCGACGGCGAGGACAACTTCCAGAGCGACCGCAGTCAGATCGGCGGGCCCGCGCGCCTGTCCTTCGGCGCCAACGACGACTCGTGCTTTCTCTCGGAGACGAGCATCCTGGGGTCGCTTTCGGTCGCGCTCGGGGACGGAACGAACGACGTGCTCACCACGCATTTCTCGGTGGAGGGCAACTCGAAGTTCACGGGCGGCGCGAACGACGACCACCTCGACGGGAACGATTCGGTCCGCTTCGGCGGCGCGCTCAAGGTCGACCTGGGCGCCGGCGCCAACAGCATCGGGTTCGACGGAGTCGCCGTGGAAGGCTCGCTTCGCGCGAAAGGGGGCATCGGGCTCGACGCGTACACGCTCGCGGACAGCGTCGTGGTCGGCGACGCGCGCCTGCAGCCGAGCCCCGGCGCCTCGATCCTCGTCGACACGGTCGCCATCGACACCACCTCGTTCCTGCGCGGGCTGCGCATCCTCGCGCCCTCCGCGGCGATCGCGAGCCTCGACGACTCGCGCGTCGCGGGGTCCCTCGTCTTGCGGTTCGGGCTCGGGACCAACTCCTTCACGGCGACGGACACCGTCACCGGAGGCGTGAACGCCATCGGCGCAGACGGGCCCGACACGGTCCAGATCAGCAACACGAGCGTGCTCAGCGACTTCGTCGCGAAGCTCGGCAACGGCGCGAACTTCGTCCGACTGATCGACTGCGGCGTCGCCGGCGACGTCACGGTGCGGACCGGCTCCGGGGACGACACCATCGAGTTCGACGACGCGAACATCGTCGGGAAGACCGACGTGAACACCGGGACGGGCACCGACACCGGACCTTGAGCGCGCGCGATCGCACGGCGGCTGGAGTCACCCGCGGCGGTCCTTTAATCTTGCCGCCCCTTCCAAACGGAGCATTCAATGTCCAAGAGCCCACTCTCGATCGTTCTGGTCTCCCTCGCCCTGTTCACGTCGACCGCCGCCGGCGGGGACGTCGCCGTCACCGTGACGGGCGGCTCGCTCAAGCTCGCCGGCACCGCCGGGACCGACGAGGTCGTGATCGACCAGTCCGGCGTCGCGAACGCCAAGGAATTCCGCGTCGTTCCACTCAACACGACGACGGTGAACGGCCAGAACACTCCCCAGACCTTCCAGAACGTGACGAAGGACATCGTGATCGAGCTGGGCGACGGGTCCGATTCGTGCGGCGTCGCCGGCGTGAAGGCGCCGCGCGACCTCGTCGCCAACACGGGAACGGGCGGCACGCTGGGCCTCGAGATCTCGGACTCGAGCATCGGCGACGATCTGAAGGTCACGTCGTTGGGTGGCGCCATCGTCGGCAGCACCGGAACGGTCTCCGTGAAGGGAGACGTCGTCGTCACCGGTCTCGCAGGCATCGACGTCTTCAACCTTCTCGACCCGACACGCGTCGGCGGCGACGTGTCGTTCGACGGCGGGCTCGGAAACGACCAATTCGGGATTCGCGGTTCGTTCGTCAAGGGCAAGGTGAACGTCGACCTGGGCGGCGACAGCGATCAGTGCACTCTGCAGACCAGCGCGCTCGGCGGCGGCGTGACGATCACCGATAACGGCGCCGCGAACCTGATCCAGTTCACGCTCAACGACATCTCGGGCAACGTGAAGCTGACGCTCGGCCCGGGCGATGACATCGTCAACGCCAACGAGAACCTCATCGACGGCAACTTGAGCGTCGACCTCGGCGCTGGGACAAACGTCTTCAATGCGTTCCTGTCCCACGTCCTGGGAAGCGTGAAGGTGAAGGCGGGCTCCGGGAACGACGCGGTCAGCACCGGCGACACCTGCTTCATCGCCGGGAACGTCTCGACGTCGCTCGGCGACGGAACCAACACCGTGACGCTGGAGGATGCGGTCGTTGCGGGGGGCGTCAAGACCACGGGAGGTGCGGGCGATGACTCGTTTTCCCTGGAGGAAGGCAGCGTCGACAAGGACGTGCGCCTGAACCTCAGCCCGGCGGCCGCGGCAACGGCGGACAGCGCCGTGTTCGGCGCGGCCGTGGTTCGCGGGTCGTTGCGCGCTTCGTCGCAGTCGGACTTCAACCTCGTGATCGTCGAGTCGAAGGTCCGGAAGAACGTCGACGCGAAGTTCTTCGGCTCGTTGAACTCGATCTCTCTGGATCGGGCGAAGGTCCGGCAACTCAGGGTGACCGGTCAAGGCGGGGTGGACGACGTGATCGTCGACAACGAGTCGGTGATCATCGACGACACCGACCTCCAGCTCGGCGACGGCAACAACCTCGTCATGCTGAAGAACTCGGTGTTCGGCGACGACACCAAGGTGCGGACCGGCAACGGCAACGACGGGCTCGACTTCACCGGCAGCGTGTTCGGCAGCCCGCCGGACGTGAACACCGGCAGTGGCACCGACACCGGCCCCTGATCGATCGACTCGGTCAGCGGAACCGCGGCGACGCGGGGTCTCCGCCTGACTCCAGGTAGGCGACGAGGTCGAGGATCTCGTCGAGGGACAGCGGCTCGAGCAGACGCTCCGGCATTGCCGACGTCCGCGCGGGCCGCTTCTTCGTCACGTCCTTCTTGTCGATCGCGACGCGCTGCGGGTTCAGCGGGTCGACGAGCACGAAGTTCGTGAACTGGTCCTCGTTGACGAGGCGTCCGAGCACGACCGAGCCGTCCTTCTTGGTGAACTCCGTCAGGCGGTACTGGTCCGAGATCACCTTCGACGGCGCGAGGATCGTCTCGATCAAGTCGTGACGCGAGAAGCGCGACGCGACGCCGGTGAGGTCCGGTCCGCCGAGGCTGCTCGCGCCGCCCATCCCCGCGAAGCGGTGGCAGTTCGCGCAGAGAGCGCGCGTGAAGATCTCCTTGCCGGCGGCGAACGAGCGGCCGTGATCGGCGCGCTCGAGGTCGGGCGTGAGCTTCTCGAGCGACCACTTCGATTCACCGGTCGCGGCCGGCGCATCGACGTGCTGCGCGACCGGCTCGGCCGGCGCGAGCCCGACCGCGCCGAGCGCGGGCTCGATCTGCTTCAGGAAGCCGCGCCAACTGAATCCTTTCACCGCGATGCCGGGCGTCGTGTCGGCGGTGATGCCGCGGTGCCACGCGGCGTACCGCGCGGAGAGCGCGGGCGTCCAGCCCGCGGTGACGTCGCGCAGGTCGAAACCGAACTGGATCTGCTGCACGGGATCCTTCAGCGACTCGAGCAGCGGCACTGTGCGCGCGGGCAGGTCGTCGTCGCCGAGCTGATGCAGGACGGCGAACAGCTCGCGGTCGAGCTCGAAGTCGCCGGACGGGAACGCGGCGCGCACGCGATCGCGCGTCGCCGTGGCGACGTCGGGCGACGGTGCGCCCTTCCTGCAGAGCGCGACCTCGATGACGCGCGCTTCGTCGCGCCAGCTCGCCGCGGTTCGCTCGAGCTTCACCTGGTTCAGTCGCGTGAGGATCGCGTCGAGGTCGCCTTGTCCGCCGGAGCCGACCCGCGCGAGCGCGAGCAGCGCGGTGAGCATCGCCGTCGGTCGCGGCTCGGCGAGCGCGCGGTCGCGCCAGGTCTTCGGATCTTGCGCCTCGATCGCGACGCGCGCCGCGTGGCGCAAGAACGGGTCGTCGGAGTCGAGCGCGTCCCAGCACGCCTCGACCGCGCGCGGGTCCTCGTGGCCGTGGAACGCTTCGAGCCGCCGTCGCTCCGCGCGCGCAGCCGCCGCGGTCGTGTCGTCCGTTCGCGCAGGCTCGTTCGTTTCTCCGCCAGTCCACGTGACGCGATACAGCCCCGCCTGCGCGCCGCGGCCGCCGATCGTGAACCACAGCGCGCCGTCCGGACCGACCTCGAGATCGGTCACCGGGAGCGGCTTGCCGGTCACGAAGTCCTCGAACGTCCCGCCGAACGACGAACCTTTCGGCTCGAGGTGGACTGCCACGATCCGACCGTAGGCCCAGTCGCAGGCGTAGAGCGCGCGCTTCCACTTGCCGGGGAACGCCGCCTTCGTGCCGAATACGACGCCGGTGGGGGACGACAGTCCGATGTCGACCGCGGCGGGCAGCGCGTCGGGGTACCACGCCGGCCAGCGGCCCGAGCCGGAGCGCCAGCCGAAGTCGGCGCCCGACACGAGGTGGCAGATGCGCGTCGGCACGTACCACGGCAGGCCGAGGTCCCACTCCATGTCGGAGTCGAACGTGAACGCCTCGCCGTGTTCGTCGAACGCGAGGTCGTACATGTTGCGCATGCCCGCGCAGAACAGCTTCACCTGCGAGCCGTCGGGCGCGACGCGGAGGACGTACGCGCCCGGCGCGTAGATCGAGACCGCGTGGCCGTTCGGGTCCCACTCGCGCGGGAGCGCGAGGTCTTCCGCCCAGTCCTGGTGCGGCGAGTCGGCGTCGAGCTTCGACGGCAACTCGGTGTGGTTGCCGTTCGTGATCCACAGCCAGCCGTCAGGGCCGAGAACGACGCCGTGGCCGCCGTGCTCGCCGTCCGGACCGTACTCGACGATGCGCTTCGAGTCCTCGAAGCGGCCGTCGCCGTCGTGGTCGACGCAGCGCCACAGTCCGCCGCCGTTCTCGTTGGGGAGGTTCGCACTGACGTACAAAGCGCCGTGCGCGAACAGGAGGCCCTGCGCGTTGCCGACGGGCAGCTCGATCGGCTCGAACGACGCGCGCGTCCCGCCTTGCCCCGACTGCACGGCGATGCGCAGGATGCGGCCCGACTCCGGCGAGACGATGACGCGGCCCTGGTCGTCGAACGTCATCGAGACCCACGAGCCTTGCCCGCGCGCGGCCGAACACACGCGCTCGATCGAGAATCCTTCGGGCACCTCGATGCGATCGGCGGGCGTCGCCTCCGGAAGACGGAACGGGTCGCCGATCACCGACCACGGCGCGACGTTCCACCCGAAGGAGTGCGCCGCGGGCCAGTCGGAGTCGTCGAACGCCGGCGCGTCCCACGACGCGAGGTCCTGCGCGAACGCACGGAATTGCCGGTCGGTGACGATCGTGAACGCGCGGCCCGACTGCAGCTCGACGTGCAGCATCGCCGCCACGGCGCCGACTCCGCGCGCGGAGTTCCTGGCCTCGATCGACAGCACGTGCGGTCCGGGCGCGAGGCGGTCGGTGACGACCTCCGATTGCGCGACCATCCAGTCAGTGCCGCGGCAGACGAAGTCCGCGTCGATGCCGGTGCGGTGGCGGTCGTCGCCGGAGACGGACAACTCGGCGAATCGCACGGGTTCGTCGATGGTGAACTTCCGGCGCAGGAAGCACTCCTCGTTCTCCTCCGCGCCGGCCTTGGTCCAGACCCACTCGGGCTTCGCCGCGGACGGGCCGTCGTCGAGCTTTCGCGCCCGCAGCTTGCGCACCTCGACCCTCATCGGGCCGCCCTGGTGCAGCTGCAGCGCGATCGTGCCGGAGCGCGCGGCGTGCTGCGGGTCGCGGTCGACGTCGTCGACCCTCTTCACGCCGGTGATGCCGTGCACGAGGCGCGGGCCGCGCGCGAGGATGCGGTACTCGTTCCAGTCGCCGCGCTTGATCGCGTTCTGCAGCTCGGCCCGTTCGCCGAACTTCGCGGAGACGTCGCGAGAACCGTCGGGGCGGAAGTCGACCTGCTCGCCGCGCCACGCCGCGATGCCGCGTCCGCCCTGTTCGTAGAGGATGCCCGAGTAGTCCGTCCCCGCCTCGAAGTCGCCCTGGTACCCGAACACCTCGAAGTCGTCGCCCGTGCGGCTGCGGTACTGGATGCCGGAGTTGCCCCCGTCGATCTTGATCTCCGCGACCAGCTCGAAGTCCGCGAGCGTGCCGTCCCACGCGAGGTAGGTCGTGCGCGTGCACGGGGTGTCCGCCGTGCTTCTGCCGACGATCGCGCCGTTCTCGACGGACCAGAAGCGCGGGTCGCCGGACAGGTGCGCGAGCGTCTTGCCGTCGAAGACGTCGATCCACTCGCCGGCGGCGGGAGGCGGGGACTGGAGGAGGACGAGTGCGAGGACGGCGAGCGGGGGCGCGATCATCCCGGCATTCTGGTGAGCGCGCGCACGGTCTGGAAGGCGCGACGTCGCAGCGCGGTGCGCTCCTCCCGCGTGGTCCGCGGACGAAACGCGCGCGCGGTGCGGTTCGCCACGCGCGGGTCGTCGAAGCCGGCGATCAGTCCCGCGCCGATTCCCGCGAGCAGCGCGGCGCCGCGCGCCGTCGCCTCACCGACTTCCGCGCGACGGATTTCGCGGCCGGAGAAGTCGGCGGTCGACTGCAGGAGGAGGTCGGACTGCGCGCCGCCTCCCGCCGCGATCACGACGGGGCCCGCGTCGAGCAGCTCGAGCAGCTCGGCGGCGCGCATCGCGACGCCGTCGATCACCGCGCGCGCGACGGCCGCTTTCGAGGTGCCGTGCCCGACGCCGAGGAGCGCCGCGCGCTGCGCTGGAAGGAGCCACGGCGCGCCGAGGCCGGCGGCCGCAGGCAGCACGAACAACCGCGCCGCTTCGTCGGGGTCCGCGCGCCGTGCGAGACGGTCGAGCGCGCTCGGGTCCTTCGCCGCCTTCGCGTCGAAGAGGAGGCGCGCGAACGCGGAGAGGCTCGCGCCGGAAGACGGATCGTTCGCCTCGCGGCCCGCGACGACCTTGCCGCCGACGCGGGCCAGCATCGTCGGGATCACGCCGCGGCGCTCGCCGGGAGCCCACGCGCGATCGCCGGCGGCGGCCACGAACAGGCCGGTTCCGAACACGAGCGTGGTCGCGTCGTCCGACGGCGCGGCGAGGCCGAGGAATGCGGCGGACTGATCCGCGACCGACGCGCGGATCGGGATCTTCCCCGGCGCGCGCCCGCGCGGCGCGACCGAGTCGAGGATCTCCGCCAGCGGGACGCGCGCGAGGCCCGCGAGCGATCGCAGACGCGGCGACCATTCGCCGTCCTTGCGGCGCGCGAGAAGCGTCCGCGCGGCGATCGTCGGGTCGGTCACGGGCTCCGCGCGATCGGACAACCGCGACAGGAGCCACGCGTCCGCAGTGACGAAGCGCGCGCGCCGCGCGGCCGCGAAATGGCGTCGCATCCACAGCACGCGAGGCGCGAAGAAGTAGGGGAGGATCGGGAGGCCGCTCTCCGTGAGGATCGGGCCGGCGGCGCGGGAGGCGCGGAGCTGCGCGGTTTCCGCCGCATCGCGGTGGTCGTTCCACAACACGAGCGGCGTCAACGCGCGCCCGGTCCTCGGATGCACGGCGACCGCCGACGAGCGATGCGTGGCGACGCCGATCGCCGCGACATTCGACGCGCCGAGCCCGGACTTCGCGAGCAGCGACCGCAACGCGCCGCGCGCCGCGCGGACGCAATCGTCGGCGTCCTGCTCGGCCTTGCCGGAGGAGTCGGTGCGCGTGTCGAGGGGGACGCGGACGCAACGGACGAGCGCGAGCCGCTCGTCGAACAGCGCCGCCTTCAGGAACGTGGTGCCGAGGTCGATCCCGACGAGGTGCCGGGCTTCGGTCAGTCCAGGACGACCATGATGTCGTCGCCGCCGGCGGTGCTCGCCGTGGCCGCGGTGTTCACCTGTCCGTTGGGTCCGGCGCACAGGACGATCACGCGCTCCGCACTGTTGAAGTACCCGTTGACGTTCACAATGTAGGCGCGACCCCACGGGTCGGGGCCCAGGTCTTCGAACAGGTAGGGGCCGTTCCACTCGGGGCCGGCCATGCCGTTCTCGCGGAGGAAGCGGTCGACGAGCATCGACGGGCCGGAGTCGAACACGTTGTTCGTCGGATGAATGCCCGAGGTCATCAGCCAGTGGTAGTTGGTCGCGCCGGTGTGCCCGGTCGGGAACGAGCGCGTGTCGTGGATGTACTTCTGCATCGCGACGGCGAGGCGGTGCAGGTCGGAGCGGACGCGCTCCTCGGCGGTGCCGTGGTGGCGGCGCGCGAACATCGGAACGACGATGCCGGCCGACGCGACGACGATCGCGACGATGACCAAGGACTCGATCAGATTGAAACCGCGGATGCGCACGGGGCTCCTGCCCGACGGGTTCGTCGCACGGCGCGACGGTTCTCCGAGGTAGGAACCCCCGCGGCCGCAGGCCGCGTCAGCGTGAAGCGCTGCATTCACGAGGTCGAATCCGAGACTTCGCGCCTCGCGCGAAGTCTCGATTGAGGGGGAGCGTTCGATCGTTCGGTTGCGCGCCACGAGTTGCATGGGGACTCCGTCGGGCCGAATCCGGCCTGCATCCTTTTCGAGAGGGCGCGGGATTCGACTTGAGGCATCCCGCCCGCTGGAATGCCCCGCGCATGCGCGACCTCCTCGCGAAGACGAGCCGACTCGGCGCCGCGACCGCCGTGAGCCTGCTCTTGTCGCGCACGATCGGCTTCGTGCTGATGCCGTTCTTGACGCGCGAGCTGCCGCAGGGCGACTACGGCGTGCTCGACAACCTCGCGCTGCTCGGACAGTTGGTCGCGCTGCTCG
>CAZOLL010000079.1:0-12601 GCA_964580365.1 uncultured Phycisphaeraceae bacterium | reverse complement strand
GGGGTTTCCGGGCGCGTGGACGCGGCTCACCCGGATCGAAGTGCGTCGCAAGCACGAGAGACGCAGCGCCTCGCAGGGACGGCGTCCGACGTGCGAGGTGGGACGGTGGATGTGCTTGCGACGCGTTCCGGTCCGGGTGGGCGTGACCTGCGCGCCCCGGTGACCCTTCGGCGGGGCGCTCCGGTCACGCCCACCCGGACCAGAACGCTTGGTTCGTTGGCAGGAAAGGCCACGTGCTTTCTTGGAGGTGACTCGTGCAGAGCTGGGGCGGTCGACGTGCAGGCGCGGGACGCAAGCGAATGGTCGGACGCCAACGGCGGGTGGCGCATGGCAAACGCGCCGCGTTGGACCGGCTCTCGCCGGTCCATGTCACGGTGCGCGTCGTGCGCGGACTGCCGACGCTGCGATCACTTCGTTGCGCGCGTGCGCTCAAGGCCGCGTTCCTCGGCGGCCGCGAGCGGCGCGACTTCCGGCTCGTGCACTTCTCGGTCATGTCGAACCATCTGCACATGATCGTCGAAGCCGACGACTCGCGCGCGTTGTCCCGCGGAGTGCAAGGTCTCCTCGTCCGCATCGCGCGCCACTTGAATTCGGCACTGAACCGCCGGGGCCGCGTCTTCGCCGACCGGTTTCACTCGCGCGCACTGACCTCGACGCTCGATGTCCGCAACACGCTGCTGTACGTGTTGAACAACGCGCGCCGCCACCGCATCCCGTTCACCGGCCTGCTCGACCCGTACTCCAGCGCCGCGTGGTTCCATCGTTGGCAGGACCTCGCGCCGAGCTCACGGCCCGCGCCCGTCGCATCACCGCGCTCCTGGCAACTGATCCACGCGACCTTCCCCCACGGCCGCCTCGATCCGCGCGCGATCCCGCGCGCGGCGTTCGACTGAGCGCGCCCGCCTCACACGTCGCGCTTCTCCTTCTTCCCGTCTGTCTTCTTCCCGCTCTGCTCCGCGAAGAACGTCGCCAGGTCGTGCGTCGCCTCGCCTTTCGCGAGCTCCTCCGCGAGCTCGAACGTGATCGCGTGATCGAAGTCGCCGTCGATCCACACGTGGACCTTCCGCTCCTTCAGGTCGCAGACGTTCGAGTAAGTCGTGATCTTCTGCTTCGCTCCGGACAACGCTCGCGCGCACAGCTCGGGCGTGGCCTTCGCGGACACGTCGATCGTCGTGCGCACGGCTCGGTAGCGCGGGCACGTCGCGTCCGTTCCGGGCGTGACCGACTGGCGGAAGTTCGTCGAGATCAGGAAGTCCGATTTCGCGTCCTTGCGGACGATCGCACCGCGCTCGATCAGCGCGGCATCGCCGGTCGCGTCGCCGATGATGTACATGCCGGTGTCGGTGCCGAGGTCGTACTCCTCGAACCACTTCACCGCCTCGGCCACCGTCGCGCAGCACTTCATCACCGTGTCCATCACGTTGCCGGGGTAGACCTTCACCCCGGCCTCGACCTTCCGGCCGCTCGCCTCGATCGCGAAGCCGTCGAAGAAGAGCCCCTGGTCGTTCATGCCGCCCTGCGGGAATCCGTCCGCGAACCCGAGGTAGAAGCGGCCGAACTCGCCGTCCTTCGCGGGGTGGAACGCGATGCGACGGTCCTTGCTCGTCCAGTCTTCGTTGTTCGCCGCGAGCACGACTCCGCGCCGCGCGAGCACGAACGCGGTGCACGCCGAGAGCGGCGCCTCGATCGCGAACAGCGCGCAGAGGACGAAGCCGATCATCCGAGCGTTCATCTCGAGACTCCTGCACCAGCGGCACGCCAACGGTCGAGCAGCACGAGCCCGCCCCACGACTGCGCGTCGCCCAGCTCCTGCTCGAGGAGCACGCGACGCGCGTCCGCGAGCGGCATGCGGTGCAGCGTGATCCGCTCCTCGGGCTCGAGCTTCTGCCCCACCTCGACGAGATCCTCGGCGACGAAGTAGTGGCAGCGCTCGTTCGACACACCCTTGTAGGGCGCGAACGCGCCGAGGTAGGTCAGCTTGCGCGCGGCGAGCCCCGCCTCCTGCTCCAGCTCGTGGCGCGCGACGTCGATCGGCGCCTCGCCGGCGGCCATGCCGCCGATCGGGAACTCCCACAGGTCGACTCCGAGCAGGTAGCGGCGCTGGTTCAGGAGGATCGTCGAGCCGTCGGGGTACAGCGGGATGATCCCCACCGAGCCGGGCATGTCGATGTAGAAGTAGTCGCCCTCGGTGCCGTCGCCGCGGACATACCGGTCGCGGCAGTAGCGGTGCCACCGGTTCTCGACCAGAACCTCGCGGGACAGACGCGTGAACGGCGGGGAAGCGCTCATGCGGGGAGACGGTATCGAAACCGCTCAAGTGGCGCAGCGCGGCGTCCGATGAGCAAGCGGTCTTCCCGCCGTCCGAGGGATCGGATTGAACGCCCCACGCCGTCTCGTCACGGTCATGCTCGCGCTCTGGGCCGCGATCGCGATCGCCGGCATCTGCGGACTCGCGAGCTACGCCGGTCGCGCCGGCGCCTCGGCCGCGCCGCCCGCGTCCGACGCCGCCGGTGCGGGCAGCGTGACCGGGACGCCGATCGACGGACGTCACCGCCTCCTCCTTTTCGTGCATCCGAAGTGCCCGTGCTCGCGCGCCACGATCGAGGCGCTCGATCGCATCGTCGCGCGCGCGGGCTCGCGGCTCTCGACGACCGTCTGGTTCTGGTGCGACCCCGACGCGAAGGATGCGGAGACATGGGTGCGCGGCGAGCTGTGGGACGCCGCGGCGGCGATCCCCGGTGTCGAGGTCCGCGCGGACGCGGGCGGCGCGGCGGCGCAGCGCTTCGACGCGAAGACGTCCGGTCAGTGCATCCTCTATTCGCCGGCGGGTGAGCTCGAATTCTCCGGCGGCATCACGCCGGCGCGCGGCCACTGCGGCGACGACGCGGGTACCGACGCCATCGTCGCGCGAGCGAGCGGCGCCTTCGGCTCGCAGCACCAAGTCGCGACCACGCCGGTGTTCGGCTGCGCGTTCTCCGCGGAGTGCGAGCGATGAACGCGCGCGAAACGGTCGAGGCCCGTGCGCGCGTCTACTTCGACGAGCGACGGGAGCAGATCCACGGCGAGACCGACCGCGTCTTCGCGCTGTTGATGACGGTGCAGTGGCTCGCGTGCATCGCCGGCGCGATGTGGCTGTCGCCGCGCACCTGGATCGGCGCGAGCAGCTCGATGCACGTGCACGTGATCGCGGCGGTCGCGCTGGGCGGCGTCATCGCCGTCGCGCCGATCGTCCTCGCGCTCCGCGCGCCGGGCGCGACCGTGACGCGCCACGTGATTGCGACGTCGCAGGCCTTGTTCTCGGCACTCCTCATCCACGTCTCGGGCGGTCGTATCGAGACTCACTTCCACGTGTTCGGCTCGCTCGCGTTCCTCGCGTTCTACCGCGACTGGAAAGTGATCGTCACCTCGTCGACCGTGGTCGCGCTCGACCACTGCCTGCGCGGAGTCTTCTGGCCGATCTCGGTCTACTCGACCGCCTCGGTGAGCCCGTGGCGATGGCTCGAGCACGCCGGCTGGGTGGTCTTCGAGGACGTGTTCCTGATCTACAAGTGCCTGCGCGACGTGCGGGAGATGCGCGAGAGCGTCGAGCGACGCGCAGAGCGCGAACTCGTGCTCGAGAACGTCGAGCGCGTGGTCGCGGAGCGCACGTCGGAGCTGCGGTGCGCGCGCGACGAGGCGCTCCTGGCGGTCCGCTCCAAGGCCGAGTTCCTCGCGAACATGAGCCACGAGCTGCGCACGCCGTTGAACGGGATCATCGGCATGTCCGAGATCCTCGCCGACACGCGGCCCGACCCGGAGCAGCGCGAGTGCGTCGGCATCATCCGCACCTGCTCCGAGTCGCTGCACGCGCTCATCAACGACATCCTCGACTTCTCCAAGCTGGAAGCCGGTCGCGTCGAGCTCGAGCGGATCGAGTTCGACCTCGAAACGCTACTCGACGAAGTCGCGGCGATCCTCGCGCCGAAGAGCGCGCAGAAGAACCTCGAGCTGATCTGCACCGCGGACCGCGCCGTGCCGCGCCGACTCGTCGGTGACCCGGCGCGCTTGCGGCAAGTGCTCCTCAACCTCGGCAACAACGCGATCAAGTTCACGGAGGCCGGTGAAGTGGAGCTGTCGGTCACGCGCGCTTCGGAATCGGACGACTGTGTCACGCTCCGCTTCACGGTGCGCGACTCCGGGATCGGCATCCCGGCGGACGGGCTCGGCCGCTTGTTCCTTTCGTTCTCGCAGGTCGACGCGTCCACCACCCGCAAGCATGGCGGCACCGGTCTCGGCCTCGCGATCTGTCGCGAGCTGGTCGAGCGGATGGGCGGGAAGATCGGAGTCGAGAGCCAAGTCGGCGAGGGATCGACCTTCTGGTTCGAAGCGCCGTTGCCGCGCGCGAGCGCATCGTCGTCACCGGTCGCGCCCGCCGCGCCGGCGGCGACGTCCTCCGCGGTGCGACGCTGCCTCGTCGTCTCCAACCATGCGGCCAACCGCACCTCCGTCGTGCGCGCGATCGAGCGCGCCGGCTGGCCGATCGCGGAAGCATTCGACGTCGACTCGGCGCTCGCACGGCTCGACGCCGCCGCGCGCAACGGCTCGCCGTTCGATTTCGTCGTCGTCGACCATCGGCCGCCCATGTTCGACGGGCTGTCCGTCGGTGGGCGCCTGCACGACGCGCACGGCGCGCGCGGGGCGCAGTTCGTCCTCACGCCGGCGGTGGACAAGCTGAACGATCACGCGCGCACGCGAGCCCACGGCTTCGCGGGCGCGGTGACGAAGCCCGTCAGCGGTACGCGGCTCGTCGCCCTGCTCTCCGAACTGTCGTCCGGAGACCGCGCCGCGAACGTGCCCGCGCCGTCCGGTCGCGACGACGTCGGAGCGCCGGCCGCGAGGATCCTCGTCGTCGAGGACAACCCGGTGAACCAGCGCGTCGTGCTGACGCTCCTGTCGAAGCTCGGCCATCGTGCGGAGGCGGTCGACAGCGGTAGAGGCGCGCTCGACCGCCTCGCGAACGAACGATTCGACCTCGTACTGATGGACTGCCAAATGCCCGGGCTCGACGGGTACGAGACTTCGCGGGAGATCCGCGCGCGCGAGGCCGGCGGCCCGCGCGTGCCGATCATCGCCCTCACCGCGAACGCGCTCAGCGGCGACCGCGAGAAGTGCCTCGCCGCCGGGATGGACGACTACCTCACCAAGCCGGTGCGCCGCGACGACCTCGCGGCGATGCTGCGGCGCTGGCTCGAGACCGTCCGCTCCGTCTGAGCGCGACGCCCCGTCTATGATCGCACGCCACGGAGGTGCTCCTTGGCGACGAGCGCGCGCAGCGATCGCAGCGATCGCATCGACGGCGGCTTCTATCGAGTGAGTCCCGAAGAGAAAGCGCGCTTCGAGCGCGACGGGTACGTCCACCTGAAGGGCGTGCTCGACAAGGAAGAGCTCGCCGAGATCGAGCGGACGTACATGCGCTTCCTGCACCGCGAGATCCCGGTCGCGGGCCGCGACTTCTGCGACATGTCGGGCGACTACACGCGGCCGATCGAGCAGTTCTCGCTGATCAACGTCATGCTGCCGCGGCGCTACTACCCGGCGTGGGCGAACAACGCGTACGAGACGCGCGCGCGCTCCATCGCGGAGCAGTTGATCGGGGGCGACGTCGAGATCGACTATGACCAACTGCTCGCGAAGCCGCCGCGGCAGCCGTCCGCCGTGTTCCACTGGCACCAGGACCTCGCGTACTGGCCCATCACGCCCGACCCTCGCACGGCGAGCTTCTGGCTCGCGCTCGACGACGCGACCGTCGAGAACGGCTGCATGCGCTTCGTCGTCGGCAGCCACAAGGAGCCGAAGCTGCGCCCGCACCTGCCGCTGCACGGCGACCGCGAGAAGTCGCACACGCTCGTGGCGCAGGTCGACGAGCAGAAGGACGTGATCCGACCGGCCGAGATCGCCCGCGGCGACGTCACGGTGCACAGCGAGCGCACCGTCCACGGCTCCGGCGGCAACGTCAGCGACCGCTGGCGTCGCGCCTACATCATGGCGTACCGCTCGCGCGCAACCGTCGCGGCCGAGCGCGCCATGGGTTTCACGCACTCGCACAACGACGACATCGGCGTGCTGAACAAGGTCGGGTGGGCCGATCGATGACGACTCCGCTGTTCCTGGTCGACGCGTTCGCGGACGAACCGTTCTCCGGCAACCCGGCGGCCATTTGCCTGCTCGAGGCGCCCGACGCAAAGGATGCGCGCGCGAAGGACGAGACGTGGATGCAGCTCGTCGCCCGCGAGATGAACCAGGCTGAGACCGCCTTCCTCGTGCCCCGCGCCGGCGACTCCGAGTTCGGCTTGCGTTGGTTCACGCCGCGCGCGGAAGTCGCGCTCTGCGGACACGCCACCCTCGCGAGCGCGCACGTCCTGCGCGAGACCGGGCGCGTGTCGGGCCGCGCGCCGATCCGCTTCCACACGAAGAGCGGCGTGCTCACCGCGAGCGGCGACGGCGAAAACATCGTGCTCGACTTCCCGTCGACTCCCGCCGCCGCGAAAGACGCGCCGCCGGCGCTGGTCGAGGCGATCGGCGCGCGTCCGATCCACACGGCCCGCACGCCCTTCGACTGGCTGCTCGAGCTCGGCAACGCGGCGGAGGTCCGCGCTCTCGCTCCCGATCTCGCCCGGATCGGCGAGCTGAAAGACGTCCGCGGCGTGATCGTCACGGCGCGTTCCGACGACCCGCGCTTCGACTTCGTGTCGCGCTTCTTCGCGCCGGCGGTCGGCGTGCCGGAAGACCCGGTGACCGGCTCTGCACACTGCGCGCTGACGCCGCACTTCGCCGCGAAGCTCGGCAAGACGGAGATGCGCGCGTTCCAAGCCTCCGAGCGCGGCGGCGCGCTGACGGTCCGTCTCGCCGGCGATCGCGTCCACCTGATCGGCAAAGCGATCACGACGGTGCGCGGCGCGCTGGCCTGATCGCGTTCAGCTCCGCGCCGCTCCCGCCTTCTTCCACACTGCGAGCGAGAGTCCGCGCCTCGACGGCCGGCGGGCGAGCCCGTCGAGGACGAAGTACAGCCCGCCGAGTCGGTCGTCGAGGCGGCCGAGGCGCCGATCGTTGAGCAGGCGGTACAAGGGCATCACGCGCACGAGCTCGAGCCCGCGCGACGGCGCGCGATCGAGGTACGTCCGCAGGCACCGCGTCCGCACGTGGTCCGCAGCCATGCGATCCTCCTCCGCGCCGAACGTGTCGGTGCACAGGAAGAGCCCGCCGTCCGCGAGGCTCGCCGCGACGTTGTCGAGCGCGCGCTCGAACGCCGCCGGGTCCGTGACGTGGTACATGACGTCCCACATGTTCACGACGTCGAACGCGCCGAACGGGCGGAACTCCGGGTCGGAGACGTCCTGCGTGCGGAAGTCGCCGCCGAACCGCTCGCGCAGCTTCGTTACGCTGACTTCGGTGATGTCGATCCCCGACACGACGGCGCCGCGCGCGCGGTACCACTCGACGAAGAAGCCCGTGCCGCAACCGACGTCGAGCACGCGCTTCAACTCGAGCGCGACGCCCTCGAAGCACGCCGCGATCACGCGCGCCTTCCTGCGGTAGAGCCACTCGTTGTAAGCGTCGCCGAACCCGAAGTGGCCGACGCCGCGCGCGTTGAAGTTCTCCGCGAGCCGCTTCTCCCAGTACCGCTTCGGGCGATACTCCTTGCTCATCGGCTCGATCCGCTGCGCATTCCCGTCGCGAGCCGCGCGAGTGCGGCGACGTGCGCCGGTCCGGTGCCGCAGCACGAGCCGACGATCGTCGCGCCGGCGTCGATCCAGCCGCGCGCGACCTCCGCGTAGCGCGCTGGGTCGCACGGTGCGCCGCGCCAACCGTCCTTCTCGTCGGGCCGTCCGGCGTTCGCGTAGGCGCCGACGTGGACGGCTTCGTTCTCGCGCGCATCGACGAGCGCGCGCACGAACTCGAGAGTGCGATCGACGGGCACGCAGTTCACGAGCACCGCCCGCGCTCCGCGACGCGCCGCGTCGCGCGCCGCCGCGCCGATCTCCGCCGGAGTGCGCAGATCGGCGCGGTAACCGGCCGTCATCGAGAACCAAGTCTCCTTGCCGGTCGCGAGGCACGCATCCAGCGCGATCAAGGCCTCGCCCGCGTGCGGGAAGGTCTCGACCAGGAGCAGGTCGACGCCCGCGGCGGCGAGGCCACGCGCCAGCTCGTCGTGCTCCGCGCGCGTTCCTTTCGCGTCGCGATCCGCGGGGCTCTGGTCGGGGCGGTAGCAGTCGAAGAGCGGCGCGATCGAGCCGGCGACGCGGTGCGAGCGAGGAACCGCGTCGCGCGCGAGAGCAACCGCTTTCGCGGCGAGCCGCTCCCAATCGCGCGGGAACGTGCGCCGCCGCGTGCGGAAGGTGTTCGCGGTGTGCACGACCGCGCCCGCGGCCGCGTAGTCCCGATGGATCGCGGCGACCACGTCGGGCGCATCGTCGAGCGCATGCGCGCTCCACCCGGGGAGCGGCGTCTCGACGCCGCGCGCGAGCAACTCGCTGCCGAGTGGTCCGTCGAGGATCGTGAGCGCGGCCTGCATACCGCACAGGGTAGGAGCCCGTCGAACGAGTCCGAGCGGCGCGTGTAAGGTGTCGCGCCGATGCTCCTCACGCTCCTGCATGCCGCGCTCGCGAGCGCGGCCGTCGTCGGGCTGCAGGTCCTCCTGCCGCGCATCCTGTCGGTGGTGCTCTGGTACCACCTCGGGTTCTTCGCGGTGAGCCTCGCGATGCTCGGATTCGCCTACGGCGGCCGCATCGTGCGGCGCCGCGCTCCGGACCCCGCGACGGTCGGCGCGCTGGCATCGGCGGCGATCGTCGTCGCGGTCGCGATCGTCGTGCGCCTCCCCATCGTGCCGTCCGAGCTCACCGAGTCCGCGGGGCAGGCGCTGCTCTTCTTCGCCGTCGCGCCGCTCCTCGCGGTGCCGTTCGTGCTGCTCGGCACCCAACTTTGCTCGGCGCTCGACCGCGCGAAGGAACGCTTTGCGGTCGCGTACTCCGCGTCGTTCGTCGGTGGAGCCGCCGGCGCGGGTGCGGCCCTCTTCCTGATGGATCGGCTCGGCGCCCCGCGCGCGCTCGCCGCGATCGCCGCGCTGCCGCTCGTCGCCTCGCTCGCGTCGCGCCGGAAAGAGGCGCTCGGCCCCGCGTTCGCCGCGCTCGTCGTCTCGTGCGCCGCGGCGATCGCGCCGAGCGACGTGCTGCCGATGCGCAGCAAGAAGCACTTCCCGGTGATCCCGGACGCCGCGATCCTCGACGAGAAGTGGAACGCGTTCTCGCGAGTGACCTTCTACGAGAACCCCGACCGACACGGGCTTTGGTCGATGCCGGAGTTCTTCGACCGCGCGACGCTGCCGCGCTCGATCGGCGTCGCGATCGACTCGTGGGCGATCACGTCGATCCTCGAGCGCGGCGGCGCGGCGGCGAGTGCCGGCTGGGTCGCGCACTACCCGCCGACGATCGCGTCGGTCGGCGCCGCGCCCGGCTTCTCGGCGCTCGTCGTCGGCGCCGGCGGCGGAGTCGACGTCGCGGCGGCGCTCGAGCAAGGCGCCGGCAGCGTGGTCGCAGTGGAGATCAACCCGCTGATCGTCGATGCGGTGCGCGGTCGATTCGACTCGTTCTGCGGCGGGCTGTACCGCGACCCGCGCGTGCGCGCCGTCGCCGCCGAGGGCCGCGCGTTCGTGGACGACGACAAGAGCGCGTACGACCGCATCGTGCTCACCGGAGTCGACACGTTCGCCGCGACCGAGGCCGGCGCGTTCGCGCTCTCCGAGAACTACCTGTACACGGTCGAAGCGATGCGCGCGTGGTTGTCGCACCTCGCGCCGAACGGCCGCCTGTTCATGAGCCGCTGGTGGTTCGAGCCGCCGAGACAGACGCTGAAGCTCACTCTCACGGCGGTGGCGGCGCTCGAGGCGGTGGGCGTGAGCGACGCGCGTCGGCGCGTGTTCGTCGGCCGCGCCGGCAACAACTCACTGTTCATCGTGAAGAACGGCGAGTTCGAGGCGAGGGAGGTCGACGAGCTCTCGGCCGCGTGCCGGGCGCGCGGCTCCGAAGTCGTCTACGCGCCCGATCGCGGCGGCAACCCCGCGTTCGTCACCGCGCTCACGCCCGGCGCGCAGGCCGCGCTCATCGCGGACTACCCGTACCGCATCGAACCGCCGGTCGACGATCGCCCGTTCTTCTTCGAGAACGGCCGGGGGTCGCGGCTCTTCCGCACGAGCGGCGACTGGATCCACGGCTCGTTCGGCGGGCAGGAGGTCCTCGCGGTCACGCTGCTCGCGTTGCTCGTGCTCACTTTGCCGTTGCTCCTGCGCGGACGACCCGACTCCTCTCGGCCACCGCCGCTGCCGGTCGCGAGCGCACTGCCGTTCGTCGCGCTCGGGTTCGCGTACGCGCTCGTCGAGATCCCCCTGCTCACGCGCCTTGCGCTCCCTCTCGGCCATCCCGTCTACTCGGTGTCCTGCGTGCTCGTGTCGCTGCTCGCGATGTCCGGCGTCGGTGCGCTGTTGTCGCGTCGAGTGCCGGCGGAGCGAGCCATGCACGCGGCGTTCACCGCCGCGTTGTTCGTGGTGCTCGTGCTCCTGGTCGCCCACGAGGACCTGATCGATGCGGTGCGCCACGCGTCGCGGGTCGAACGCGTGCTCGGCGTGATCGCCTTCCTCGCGCTGCCGGCGATCGCGATGGGAATGCCGTTGCCGCTCGCCGTGCGAAGGCTCGAGTCGACGGCGCCCTCGTTCGTGCCCGCCGCGTTCACCGCGAACGCGGCCGCGGCGGCGCTCGCCGGTCCGTGCGCGATGGCGATCGCGCTGACCTGGGGATTCGCGGCGACGATCGCATGCGGCGCCGCGTGCTACCTGCTCGCGACGCTCGCTCTCTTGCGAGCGCCCGCGGCCTCGCCGCCGGTCTAGTTTCCGGCGAGGGCCGGCCGGTCGACGGCGATCGGGAAGGTCGCCTCGAAGACGAACTTCGAGCCCGCGCCCTCGCGGCTCTCGACCGTGACGTCGCCGCCCATCATCCGCGCAAAACGGCGCGCGAGCGACAGCCCGATCCCGGCCCCGCCGAATCGACGCGTCGTGGACGAGTCGACCTGCTCGAACGCGCCGAAGATCGAGTCGATCTTCGACGCGGGAATGCCGATGCCGGTGTCGGTCACGACGAATCGGATGCGCGCCGCTTCGCGCCCGAGGCGGTCGGCCTCGAACGCAACCTTCACCGACCCGGCCGGCGTGAACTTGCACGCGTTGCTGATCAGGTGCATCAGGACCATCCGCACGCGGTCCCGATCGCCGACGATCCGCTCCGGCGCCTCCGCCGGGCACGTGGTGACGAGCATCAGGCCGCGCTCGCGCGCCGTGGCGGCGAACATCGCCGTGAGCGACTCGACGACTGCACGAACGTCGAACGGCTCTGCGCGCAGCGTCACGCGGCCCGCGTCCGCTTCCGCGAACGTGAGCATGTCGCCGAGGATCGACGTGAACGCGACGGCGGAGTCTCGCAACGTGCCGGCCATTTCGCGTTGGTCGTCCGACAACTCGCTCGACAGCAAGAGCTCGCTCATCCCGAGGACGCCGTTCATCGGAGTGCGGAACTCGTGACTCACGTTGGCGAGGAACTCCGCCTTGGCGCGAGCGCCCGCCTGCGCGGCATCGCGCGCCACGCAGAGGTCCGAGATCAGCTCGCTCTCGCGGGCGCTCGCTTGCGCCGCCGCCCGCCGCGCGAGCCACGTGCAGAACGCGCCGAGCAACGCCAACGCGACCGCGACCGCCCCGCCGAGCACGAATGCGTCGCGCACGCCGGCCAACCGCTCCTCGTACTTCGCCGCGGCGAGGTCGACGCCGACCACGCCCACGACGCGTCCGTCGTCGCACATGAGCGGCGCGTAACCGCTCATGAACGCGCCCCACGCGTCGCGGTAGGGCTCGCGACTCGCGGTGGCGACACCGTCGTTCAGCGCGCGCCTCAGCTCGTCGGCGGCGTCCGGGTAGTTCTGCATCACGTGCGACTTGTCGTCGACTCCGTCGCCGTCGGCGTCGCCGGCCGGGGTCGGGTCGAGCACGAACAGGATTTCGCCGTCCTTCTCGATGCAGGTGTAGATGAACGCGATCTCGGGGTCGGCGGCCTGCAGCCGCGCGAGGGGCGTGATCGCGCGCGCGTACTCGGCCGACGTCTCCTGCGATGCGTCGACGAATCGCTGGTGCTGCTCGACGTCGACCTGCGTCGCAGCCAGTCGCGCGGTGCGAATGAGCTCTTCGCGCACCTCGTCTTCGAGCGCGGCGCGGCTGCGGTAGGCGAGCGTCGCAGTGCACACGAGGGACGCCGCGAGCATGACGACGAACGTCGCGAATGCGTCGCGCAGCGGATGCACGCGCGGCGCGCGCGGCGGGCGAATCGCCGGCGCCGCGAGCGCGGCGGCCGGAGCCGGCGCATTCGTCGGATCTTCGTTCATCGCGTTGCAAGACCCTCGTCCGGTTCGCGCCGCGGACTGGTGCCCCGCGGACGCGTGCGCGGAGAATCGGCGCCGTGGTGTTCCACGAGCGAATCACGCCCTTGCGCCCGCGCGGCGCTGCGGGTGCGCGACGGCGGGTGGTAAGGTC
>CAZOLL010000078.1:0-12630 GCA_964580365.1 uncultured Phycisphaeraceae bacterium | reverse complement strand
CCTGTTCGACTCGAACACGATCGATGACTGCCTGCGCGACGGCTTCGACTTCGAAGACACCGCGGTCGCGAACACTCTCGCCAACAACACGATCCGCCGCTGTCAGGCCGAAGGGATCGACCACCAGGGCTCCAGTGCCTTCATGAGCGGCAACGTCATCTCGGACTGCCGGATCGATGTGGCGGTCAAGGCTGGCTCTGTGCTCAACTTCAGCGACAACACGTTCACGACCGGCGGCGTCGGCACGAACGGCGAGATCGACTGAAGCGCGGCCGGCGCCGGCGTGGACCGTTGAACCGGAGCGCGCGGCGGAGTCTCATGTCGTCCGCCCATGCAGCAGTACCTCGACCTCTTGAAGCGCGTGCGCACCGCGGGTCTCGCGAAGAGCGACCGCACCGGCACCGGCACGTTCTCCGTGTTCGGCCACCAGATGCGCTTCGACCTCGCGAAGGGCTTCCCGCTCGTCACCACCAAGAAGGTGCACACGAAGTCGATCGTGCACGAGCTGCTCTGGTTCTTGCGCGGCGAGACCAACGTGAAGTCGCTGAAGGACGCGGGCGTGTCGATCTGGGACGAGTGGGCCGACGAACGCGGCGAGCTCGGGCCGGTGTACGGCAAGCAGTGGCGCTCGTGGTCCGCGCCGGACGGCCGCACCATCGACCAGATGAAGGACGTCGTCGAGCGCATCCGCAAGGATCCCGACTCGCGCCGATTGATCGTCAGCGCGTGGAACGTCGCCGACGTCGAGAAGATGGCGCTGCCGCCGTGTCACCTGCTCTTCCAGTTCTGGGTCGGCGACGGACGGCTCTCGTGCCAGCTCTACCAGCGCAGCGCCGACGTCTTCCTCGGCGTGCCGTTCAACATCGCGTCGTACGCGCTGCTCACCTGCATGGTCGCGCAGGTGACCGGCCTCGCGCCCGGCGAGTTCGTGCACACGTTCGGCGACGCGCACCTCTACCGCAATCACGTCGAGCAGGCCGACACGCAGCTCTCGCGCGCGCCGTTCCCGCTGCCGTCGCTGAAGCTGAACCCGGCCGTGAAGGACCTCTTCCAGTTCCGCTTCGAGGACATCGTCGTCGAGAACTACCAGTGCCATCCCGCGATCAAGGCGCCGGTCGCGGTGTGACCTCGGCGCACCGCGAGATCACGCTCGTCGTCGCGGTCGCGAAGAACGGCGTCATCGGCAACGACGGCGGCCTGCCGTGGCGGCTGCCCGACGACCTGAAGCGCTTCAAGCAGATCACGCTCGGCAAGCCGGTCGTCATGGGACGAAAGACGTTCGAGTCGATCGGCCGGCCGCTGGCGGGACGCACGAACGTCGTCGTCACGCGCAATCGCGGATACCGCGCGGCGGGATGCGTGGTCGTGCATTCGCTCGAGGACGCGCTCGCCGCGACGGTGGACGTTCCGGAAGTCTGCGTGATCGGCGGCGCCGAGCTGTACACCGCGGCGCTCGTGCTCGCGACGCGCATCGAGCTCACCGAAGTCGACGCCGCGCCGGACGGCGACGCGCGGTTCCCGCCGCTCGCGCGCACCGGCTGGCGCGAGATCGCGCGCGAGCCGCACGGGACCGACGAGCGCCACGCTCACGCGTTCGCGTTCGTGACGTTGGTGCGGGCGAACCGCGTCCACGGATCGGGTTGACACGCGCGGGGGACGGAGCCGAAATGGCTCGCACGGAGGACGAACCGTGAAGACTGGCGCTGCACTTCTCGTCGCTCTCGGACTCGTGCTCGGCTCGGTTCTGTACTGGGCGGCGTTCGAACCGAAATCGGATCGCTCGTCGAACGACTCACGAGACGCCGGCGCGAAATCGAAGAAGGCGATTCCGAGCATCGATCCGAAGCCGGTGATCCAGGCATCACCCCCGACACGAGCCACGTCCGAACCGCAGCCGATCGAAAATGACACGGTGCCGAGCGACGACGACGTGTTCACTCTGCCGGAGGGCAACGACGGGTGGTTCTTCGCGGACGCTGTTCGGCGTATCAAGGACGGGCACTTCGAGCGAATGTTCGACGATCGCGACCTGCTCCTGTTCCTCAACCCGACCGATCGACCCTTGAGCCGTGAAGCGCGCGCTGCAATCGCCCAGCGTTATCGGCAGGAACTCGAGACGCTCGTCACGCTGGGCGACGATGTGCAAGCTTCGCGTAAGGCCTCCCTGCAGAGAAAAGTGGACGCCGGGATCACGGAACCGCTGGAGACGATCTCGCCGGACGATCCCCGATGGATCCCCGGGTCGGACCACATGGAGACCGCGCCCCGCACCGCACCCGGCGAGTACTGGAACATGCTCACGGTCGGGAAGGAACTTCGGTTCGTTCGACTTCGGCCAGGAGAAGACCCGCACCTCGACAATCTGGTCGCCCAGCAGAAACGCTCTGTTGAGTCGATCTTCTCACGCATTCGAAGGGACATCGCCGCCGAGCGCGAATGAGGTGCGGCGCGCGCAAGCCGCGCGCGATTCAGCGCGATCGTCGCCTGCACAAGAACAGCGGTCCCGTCCGAGCACCCTGCACCCCCATCTCGTGCGCACTCGCGCCGACGACGTCCCGCGTCGTGAACACGCGCACGTCGAAGCCGGCGAGGCGCAGCCGATCGACGACGTCGGGGCCGTAGATGCGGAAGTGGTCTTCCTGCCCGAAGCGCCGCCGGCGCTCGGCGGCGTCGGTCACGTTCGGGTCCTCGTCCGTCGGCCCGAGCCGCACCGGCACGAGGAACAACGCCCAGCCGCCGGGACGCAGGACGCGCGCGCACTCGCGCATCGCCGCGACGTCGTCGACCACGTGTTCGAACACGTGGCTCGCGTAGACCACGTCGAACGTGGCGTCGCGGAACGGAAGACGCAGCAGGTCGAGTCGCACGGAGACTTCGCCCAGCGAGAGGTCGCCGGTGATCCGCGTCAGACCGGGCGCCGCGCGCAGCGTGCGCTCGAGCGCCGGCTCGGGCGCGAAGTGCAGCATCCGCTTCGGTGCTCCGTCGAGGAGATCGGTGCGGCTCCTCAGGAACTCCCAGGTCAGCCGGTGCCGCTCGAGCGACTTGCAGCGCGGGCAGCGCGCGTTCTTCCGGCCCGACGGCTCGTGGGTGAGGAAGCGCCGCGCCTGTCGATCGCAGATCGGGCAGCGCACGCCTTCGAGCCGGCCCGTCGCGCGATCGACGCGCCGCTGCACCGCGCGAAAGGCGCGCCGCATCCGCTTCGAGATCTCCGATCGGGGCGCGCCGCCGGCGTCTTTCGTCATCGACCGCCCGATGCGGCGTCGCGCACGACGCGCGCCGAGTAGCCCCAGTCGCCGCCGCCCTGCGTGATCTGGAGCAGGAGCAGGTTCTCGCCCTTCACGAAGCGCGCCGCGACCTTCTCCTCGCCGGGCGACCAGCCGCGCGGGACGTCCTTCGCGAGCAGGCGCTCGCCGTTCAGCCACACGGCGACGCCGTCGTCGCTGCCGATCTCGAGCGTGCCCGTGCACGCTTCGTCCATCAAGAACTTCGCGCCGGCGAACGCGACCGCATCGTGCCGGCCGTCGAACCGCGCGAGCAGGTCGACGTGGCCGTCGAGATCGTTCGTCGAGAGCGACCTCCACCCGATCATCGCGTCGCCGATCTGAATCGACATGCTCGAGCTGACGTCCGGGACGGGCGACGGCTCGCCGAAGCGCGTCGTGTCGCGCGGAAGCGGTCCGAGCACGCGCCAGTCGAGGATCACGCCCGTCTTCGCGATCACGTCCTTCGCGTCGACGCCCTGCGCGGTGAGCCGCCGCAACGCCGATTCGCGCGCGCGCCGGTTCTCGGGCTGACCGACGATCGCGCGCAGCAGTTCGGTCGCGGCGGCGGGGTCGCTCGCCTTCAACCGATCCGCCATCGCGAGCCGCGCGCGCACCGCCGATGCGCGCGTGCGCGGCCCGGCGTCGGCGGACGCGACGTCGACGAACGGCAAGGTCACCGGGTCGGCGAGGACGGCGAACACGTTCATCGCGGCGGCGCGCGTCGCGTCGTCCTTCGATGACGCGAGCACGAGCCGCGCGCTGTCCGCCGCCGCTTCCTTCTGTCCGGCGAACGCGTGGCGCTCCGCGTGGCGCACGAGGCCGGCGAGCACCGCTTCGTTCGCGCGCATCGTGCTCGAGCGCGGCTGCAGCGCGAGCTCGCCGAGCCTGCGTTCGGACGTCGCATCGGTGCGCGCTCCGAGGACTCTCGCCAGCGCGACTCGCGGCGCTTCGTCGTGGCTGGCGATGACGCGCTCGATGGTTGCGTCGTCGAGCGCTTGCCGCCTCTCGAGAAGCTGGACGATGCGCCCGCGGCCGTCGGGGTCGGCGCCGTCGAATGCCCGAACGAGCTTCGCGTCCAACCCACCCGAAGTCCGCGCCGCGAGAAGGTCCACCGCAGTGGCGCGCACCGAGACCGATTCGTCAGCGAGCGCGGAGAGCAGCGCGGCGTCCGCATCCTCGTGATTCGAACTCGCGAGAGCGCACAGCGCGGCGCAGCGCGACTCCGGCCGCGTCGTGGATGCATCCTGGATCGACGGCGTCGGCTTCGTCGCGCCGCAGCGCTCGAGCGCGAATGCGACGTCATCGGCGAGCCGCGCGTCGGAGCGCCGCGCCTCGAGGCGCGCGACCTCCGCGGCATCCGTCACGGCGATGCCGAGCATGCGGCACACGTAGCGCCGCTCCGTCGGCGGCAACGGCGGCGTCGCGTCGAGCAGCGACTCGAGCGCGAGCACCGATTGACGTCGCTCGCGGCCGGCGCCCGGCCGCGCCGATTCGTGAACGAGGTCGGCGAGCGCGCGCTCGGCGCGGTGCACCGCGTTCGGATCCGTCGACCGGAAGGCGTCGGCAAGCAGCGCGATCGCTCCCGGGCCAGCGTGCTGGCTCGCGACGGGCTTCTGGTCCTGCGGAGCGGGGGCGGCCGCGACCGCCGCGGCGAACGCGCGGTCGTTCTCGGTCGCCTCAGGGAACTTCACGGCGCAGCCGGACAAGAGCGCCGCGACGAGGATGGCGAGTGCGCGCATCTTCACGCCCTCCCCGCGAGCGACCACGGACCGCGCATCGGGCGCCATGTCATCCGGTTCGCCTCTTCATCACCTTCGAAGCGTTCGTGCTCCGGGTCCCACTTCAACGGTCGCTTCAATCGCACGGCGATGTTGGCGAGGTGGCACACGGTCGCGCTGCGGTGGCCGACCTCGACGTCGGTCGTCGGGCGGCGGCGCTCGCGCATGCACGCGATCCAGTCGTGGTGATGCCCGGGGCTCGGGTACAGCCGCACGGGCCCCGAGTCGGGCGGCGTGTCGAGGACGTCGATTGGGTCCGCGTCGATGCGCTCGCGCGAGACGAAGATCGTGCCCTTGCTGCCGGTGAACGTGACGCCGTTCTCGCCCTCGCTCGTCAGCACGACCTCGACGCCGTTCGCGTAGCGGTACCTCACGTCGAACGTGACCGCGGTGTCGAACAGCCCGCCGGTCGGGAACGTCGCTTCGCCCGCGACGGAGACCGGCCCGCTGTCGTCCGCGTCGAGCGCCCACTGTGCGACGTCGAGATGGTGCGCGCCCCAGTCGGTGATGCGACCGCCCGAGTAGTCCTCGAACCAGCGGAAGGAGCCGTGACAGCGCTTCGGCGTGTAGTTCGCCCAGGGCGCCGGGCCGAGCCAGAAGTTCCAGTCGAGGCCCTTCGGCGGCTCCTGGTCGGCTTCCCAATCGGAGGTCGGGCCGCGGTTGATGCACGCGGTGATCGACTTCAGCTCGCCGATCGCGCCGTTCCTCACGAGGTCGACCGCCCAGCGGAAGTCCCACGTCGAGCGCTGCTGGCTGCCGGTCTGCAGCACGCGGCCGTAGTGGCGCACGGCGTCCACCATCGCGCGGCCTTCCGCGATGGTGAGGGTGAGCGGCTTCTCGCAGTAGACGTCCTTGCCGGCCTGGCACGCGTGGATCGCATTCAGCGCGTGCCAGTGGTCGGTCGTCGCGATCAGGACGGCGTCGAGGTCCTTCGACTCGAGCAGCTTTCGGTAGTCGGAGAACGTCGCGGCCTTCCGGCCGGCGCCTTCGAGCATGCGCATCGCGTCGCCGACGTGCGCTTCGTCGACGTCGCACACGGCGCGGACGTCGAGGTCGGGGATGCCGAGCATCGTCGCAAGATGATGCCCCACGCCGAGCCCGCCGCAGCCGATGAGCCCGACGCCGATGCGATCGTTCGCGCCGACGCGACGCACGGCCGGCGTCGCGGACTTGGCGAGCGACAGCCATGCGAGCGTGGTCGCCGCGGAGGCGGGGAGCGACTTGAGGAAGTCACGGCGAGTGGATGCGAAGCGCATGCGGGCTCCGGCTGTGGAACTCGAGATCGAGCACTCGGGATTCGGGGTTCGGGCCTCGGGCTCGGGGCCGAGTCACGGACACGCGGCCCGAGTTCCGCGGCCCGAGTCCGTCAATCCCCGTCCGTCGCCTTCTTCAGTTCCTTCGGCTTGCCGTCTTCGTCGAGCACCGTCAGCGGCGCGATCTTCGCCAGACCTTCCGCGACCTGCGCCGCATCGCCGACGACGACGATCACGAGGTGGTCGGGATCGATCAGCTCGTTCGCGACCTTGGCGACGTCCTCACTGGTCGTCTTCACCACTCCGTCGAGGTACTTGTCGATGAAGTCCTTCGTCAGACCGTCGCGCTCGAGGCCCCACAGCTCGCCGAGGATCGATTCGGGCGTCTCGTGGTCGCCGGCGAACGAGCCGACCAGGTACGAGCGCGATTGATCCAGCTCCTCCGCCGTCGGCGGCTCCGTGCGCATGCGGTTCACTTCGTCGAGGATCGCCTGCACCGCGTCGACGGTGGTCCTCGTCTTGCTGAACGTGCTGACATAGAACGTGCCGCCGAAGCGCTGGGAGCGCAGACCGCCGGACGCGCCGTAGGTCAGGCCCTTCTTCACGCGGATCACTTCGTTCAAGCGCGCGTTGAATGCGCCGCCGAACACGCCGGTGAGGACGCGGCCGACCGTGTAGCGCGGGTCGCCGCGCGTGATGCCGCGGTGCGCGACGCGGATCTGGCTCTGGATCGCACCCGGCACGTCGACGAGCGTGATCGAGGTCTTGGGCAATTCGGGCGGCGCCTTCACCTCGGCCTTCGGCGCGTCGCCCGTCGCCGTCCACGTGCCGAACAGCGCGTCGGCGAGGTCGAACGCGTCCTCGGCCTTCACGTCGCCCGCGAAGTAGAGCACCGCCTGGTCGGGGCGCGCGGCGCTCTTCCACCACGCGATCGCGTCCTCGAGCTTCAGCTTCTTCACGTCGTCGGACAGGCCGGACGCCGGGCGGCCGTAGAAGTGCTCGCCCCACACGAGGCGGCTCAAAGTGCGCTCCGCGATCTGCTGCGGCTGCTTCTCCGCAATCGCCATCCCGGTGAGCGCCTGCTTCTTCGCCTTCTCGAACTCCTTCGCCGGGAAGGTCGGCGAGGTCACGACCTCGGCGAGCAGCTGCATCAGTCTCGGCAACTGCCCGGAAGCCGAGCTGCCGCCGACGCTCGACGAGTCCATGTCGGCGCTTGCGTTCAGCGAGATGGCCTTCGACTCCAGCTCTTCCGCGAGCTGCTGCGCCGTGTGCTTGCCACTGCCCTTGGTGAGCATCGCGCACGCCATCGACGCGGCGCCGGGGCGGTCGCGCTTCTCGACGAACGCGCCGTTCAAGAGGCCGAGGCGCACCGAGACGATCGGCACCTCATGGTTCTCGATGACGACGACCTCGAGTCCGTTGTCGAGCGTCTTGGTCTTCGCGTCGACCGGCATCTTCACCGCGCGCGTCGGCGCGACCGGCGCGTGCGTCGGGTAATCGGCCGGGCGCTTCGCCTCCGCTTTCGGGCCGGAGCGCACGAGCGCGGGCGCGGCGTCGTCCTTCGCGTCGTCGTCCTTCGCGTCGTGCGCGTGGTCGTGCGCGTGTTCGCCGTCTTGGCCGGCTTCGTCGCCCTTCTTTCCGCCGATGCCCCCGAGCAGCGTGCGCACCATGCCGCCGAGCGTCGGCTTCACCTTCACCACGACGCGGCGCTCGGGGGTGAAGTAGGTGTTCGCGACGCGCTTCAGGTCGTCGATCGTGACGTTCTCGATGCGCTCGGAGCGGCCGTTCAGCCACTGCGGGCCGCCGTGGAACAAGGCCGCGGTGCCGAGCAGGTTCGCCTTCGACTCGACGGTCTTCGACTCGTCGACGAGGCGGCGCAGCATCGAGGTCTTCACCTTCGCGAGCTCGGCCTCGGTCACACCTTCCGCCTTCACCTTCTCGAACTGCTCGTCGATCGCCTCGACGATGCCCTTGCTGTCCGAGAACGGCATCTGCACGGCGCCCGCGGCTGCGAAACCCGCCTGCTCCATGCTGAACGCGCCGGCCATCGCCATCGGCGCCTTCTCGTCCTCGTCGACGATCTTCTTGTAGATGCGGCTGCTCTCGCCGCCGCCCAGCACCTGCATCAGCATCTCGAGCGCGAGCGCGTCGTCGTCGTTCTGCGGCACGGTGCGGTACGCAACCGCGGTGATCGGCACCGGGCCGCGCGCTTCCTCGATCTCGAGCTCGAGAGGCTTCGGCGGCAGCGGCTCCTGCGTCGTCACCCGCGGCGGGTCGGCGCAGCGCGGGATCCAGCCGAACGCCTTCTGTGCTTCCTTCTCGACGTCGGCGTGGTCGACGTCGCCGCACACGACGAGGACCGCGTTGTTCGGGACGTAGTACTTCTCCCAGAAGCGGAGCAGCTCTTCCGACTTCGCGGCCTCGAGGTGCTCGATCGAGCCGATCGGCGACCACTTGTACGGGTGCTGCGTGAACACCTGCGCGAGGACCTTCTCGAGCACCGAGCCGTACGGCTGGTTCAAGCCGAGCCTGCGCTCCTCCTCGACGACCTTTCGCTCGGTGTGGAAGCCCTTCTCGTCGACCTTGAGAGCCGACATGCGCTCGGCTTCGAGCCAGAGCACCATCGGGAGCTGGTCCTTCGGCACGACCTGCACATAGGTGGTGTTGTCGAACGCGGTGAACGCATTGCAGTCGCCGCCCGAGCCGCGGATGTACTTGAAGTGGTCTTCCGGACCGAGGCGGTCGGTTCCGCGGAACATCATGTGTTCGAACATGTGCGCGAAGCCGGTGCGCGCCGGGTCTTCGTCCTTCGAGCCGACGTGGTACCAGACCTGCACCGCGACGATCGGGCAGCTGTGGTCCTCGAGCGTCACCACGCGGAGTCCGTTCTCGAGGGTCTTCTCGTGGATGTCGTACTGCTGGTCGGCCGCGGCCGCGAGCGGGGCGAACGCGAGCGTCGAAAGGAACGCGATGGAACGGAGGAGCATGGGGACCTCGGAGGGGCGCGGAACCAAGGCCGCCCATCGTAGGTGCCGCGCGCGACTTGCCGAGTGCGCAGGCGGCACGGAGTCGCCGGGTTTCGCGGGAGACGTACCCATTCACGGCCGGACCAATTCGAAGGAGCATCCTCGATGACCCGGTCCCGCTTCGTTCGCGGCTCACTCACGCCGCTCTCGCTCGTCGTCGGCATTGCGCGATCCGCCCGCTCCGGACAGAGATCCGATCGGTTCGTCGGCGGTTGGCTCGGCGGATGGGAGACCGTCGACACGTCGACGGCGAACGGCGCAATGGACGAGGGCGGCGATCGTCGATGACAAGATCACGCTCGAGGTGACCGGAGGCCACGGAGCGGAGTTCGACGGGTCCGTGCAGGGCGCTTGGTCGAAGTCCGGGGGCCGGCACCGCGTGAAGCTCTCGCCCGGCGACTTCGTGTGGTCCGAGCAGACGCATCCGGGGATCGACCTCGACTCCGCCCCGAATGACGGGAGGCGGGTGGGCTCGATCAACGGTGTGCGGCCGGTGGGATCGCGTCGGAGCTGAGCGCCTGTGAGGGAATCCCCCGCGAGCACCGAGACCGAGCGAGAGGCAAGAGCGCAAGGAGAGAGGAGGCATGCGAAGGCACCATATGGCGACGACGAGCGACGCGGCGATCGGGCCTCGCAGCCGGTCGAATGCCGCGCGGGATTCCTTCACAGGCTCTGAGCCGGCCGTGGAGGTGCCAGCCGACGAGGTGCTGCCACGACCTCGCGCCGAGCTCGCGCCCATCGCCGTGTGCCGCGCCGCGCTCGTGGCAGCTCGTTCACGCGACCTTCCCTCACGGCCGCCTCGATCCGCGCGCCATCCCAGGCGCCGCGCTGCAGTGACCGGCTGGCGAACGGCGGCCTCCGCCTTGACGTTGCGCCGCCGCATCGGCACTATTTTGAACCGTGGTTCAAATCCGGGCGACCGCCGACACCGACAAGATCCGCGCGCGGAAGCGCGCGATGCTGCATGCGGCGTCGCGCGCGTTCCGCGCGAAGGGGTTCCACGACGCGTCGATGCGCGACATCGCTGCGGCGCTCGGGATGACGGTCGGCAACCTCTACTACTATTTCGAGAGCAAGCGTCACTTGCTGGCGTTCTGCCAGGACGACACGCTCACTCGACTGCTCGACTCGGTCTCGCACGCGGCGCGCGTCAAGAGGCACGGCCTGACGGCGGACCAGCGGCTCTGGCTCCTCATCGTCGGCCACGTCGTCTGCCTGAACGAGTCGGTGCCGGGATCGCTCGCTCACCTCGAAGTCGAGCAACTCCCTTCGCGCGCCCGGCGACCGATGCTCGACCGGCGCGACCGCTACGAACGACGGCTGCGCGCCGTGGTCAGCGAGGGCATCGCCGAGCGGCGCTTCCGCAAGGTCGACCCGAAGGTCGCGGTGCTCGCAATCCTCGGCGGACTCAACTGGACGGTGCGCTGGTTCCGGCCGGACGGACGGCTGTCGGCGCGGGATCTCGGCGAACAGATCGCCGAGCAGTTCGTGCGCGGACTCCTCATGGACGGCGTCGAGTTCGAGAAGCCCGACGTCGACCTGCCGCGCGCGAACGGACTGATCGAGACGGAGAACGGCGAATGACCGAAGAGATCGTCACTGCCACGCTGCGCGTGAACGGCGAACCGCACACCGTCGCGTTCCCCGTGCACCACACACTGCTCGAAGTGCTGCGCGAGCGCCTGTCGCTCACCGGGACGAAACACGGCTGCGAGCTCGGCGAGTGCGGCACCTGCACGGTGCTCGTCGACGGCAAGCCGATCCTCTCCTGCCTCGCGCTCGCGATCGAAGCCGAGGGCAAGGACGTCGAGACCGTCGAGGGGATGCAGGAGGGCAACGAGCTGCATCCGCTGCAGCGTTGCTTCGCCGACCTCGGCGCGGCGCAGTGTGGGTACTGCACGCCGGGCATCCTCATGGCGGCGAAGGCGCTGCTCGCCGAACGGCCGCGCGCGACGCGAGAGGAGATCGCCGAGGCGTTGTCCGGCAACCTCTGCCGGTGCACCGGCTACCACCAGATCCTCTCCGCGATCGAGTGGGCCGGCCGCATCCTCTCGGGCGATGCGAACGCCGCTCCGCCGGAGTCCGCGCGCACGGGCTCGCCGCTGCCGGCGTGCGGGGAGGGCGACTGAGATGGCGATCGACGAACGCCCGACGACGAACGCGAAGGCGACCGAGCGCGGGATGAACCTGCTCGGCAAGCCGTTCCGCCGCATCGACGGCCGAGCGAAGGTGACCGGTCAGACGCGCTTCGCCGACGACCTCGCGTTCCCGCGCATGGTGTTCATGCGCCTGAAGCGCAGCTCGGTCCCCCACGCGCGCATCAAGTCGATCGACACGTCGAAGGCCGCCGCGATCGACGGCGTGGTCGGCATCCTCACCGGCGACGCGATGCCCGAGACCTTCGGCATCCTCCCGGTCTCGCAGGACGAGCACGCGCTCTGCGTCGGCAAGGTGCGCTTCGTCGGCGACCCGGTCGCCGCCGTCGCCGCGACCAGCGAGGAGATCGCCGAGGCCGGCGTCGCCGCGATCAAGGTCGAGTACGAGCCGTTGCCGACGATCTCGAGCGTGCAGGACGCGCTCGACGTCGAAGAGCCGCGCATCCACGAGTACGGCGACCACGGCAACATCCACAAGCGCGTGTCGATGAAGTTCGGCGCGCTCGACAAGGGCTTCGCGCAAGCGGACCACGTGTTCGACGACGTGCTCTTCTACGAGGGCAACACGCACCTCCCGATGGAGCAGCACGCGACCGTCGCGCTCCCCGAGGACGACGGACGCGTCACCGTCTACAGCTCGACGCAGACGCCGCACTACCTGCACCGCGCGCTCGCGAAGGTGCTCGGGTTGCCGGCCTCGCGCATCCGCGTGATCGCGTGCCCCAACGGCGGCGGCTTCGGCGGCAAGAGCGACCCGTTCAATCACGAGATCGCCGCGGCGAAGATGGCGCTCACGGTCGGACGGCCGGTGAAGATCACGCTCAACCGCGAGGAGGTCTTCTACTGCCACCGCGGCCGCCACCCGGTGCTGATGCGCTTGAAGACCGGCGTGAAGAAGGACGGCACGATCACCGCGCAGCACCTGCAGACCGCGCTCGACGGCGGCGCGTACGGCAGCTACGGCGTCGCGAGCACCTTCTACACGGGCGCGCTGCAGACGGTGACCTACACGATCCCGAACTACTCGTTCGAGTCGATCCGCGCGTTCACCAACAAGCCGCCGTGCGGGCCGAAGCGCGGGCACGGGACGCCGCAGCCGCGCTTCGGGCTCGAGGTCCAGCTCGACAAGATCGCGTGCAAGCTCGGCATCGATC
>CAZOLL010000077.1:0-12635 GCA_964580365.1 uncultured Phycisphaeraceae bacterium | reverse complement strand
GATGGTGATGAAGCCGGGCAGGTTCTGGTTCTCGCTGCCGAGTCCGTAGAGCACCCACGAACCCATGCTCGGCCGCACGAACGTGGCCGAGCCGGTGTGCAGCGCGAGCAGCGCGCCGCCGTGCGCCTCGTTCGTGCCGTGCACCGCGTGCAGGAAGCACAGGTCGTCGACGCGCTCCGCCACGTTCGGGAACAGCTCCGACACCCACGCGCCCGACTGGCCGTGCTGCGCGAACTTCCACGGCGACTTCAGCAGGTTGCCGGTCTGCGCGAACTGGATGCGCGGCTTCGCGAATGGCAGCGGCTTGCCGTGATCGCGCTCGAGCAAGGGCTTCCACGCGAACGTGTCGACCGACGACGGCCCGCCGTGCATGAAGAGGAAGATGACGCGCTTCGCGCGCGGCGCGAAGTCCGGCGCCTTCGGCGCGAGCGGGTTCGTGCGCCGCGCGAACGCGGACTCCGCGGCGAGGCCCGCGAAGGCGACTGCGCCGAAGCCGGCGCCGAGCTGCTTCAACACGTCACGTCGCGTGACGAGCCGGCGTCCGTCGCGATGTCCTCGCGGGTCGATCACTCGCTCACTCCACGTAGAGGAAGTCGTTGCTCGCCAGGACGGCCTGCACGACGAGCGCCCACGGATCGGCCGGCGCCGACGCCGCACCGACGTCGGCGACGAAGCGTTTGCAGCGGTCGCGCTCGACGTCGCTCGGCGTCCGCTGCAGGCACGCACGCCACACGCGGTCGAGCCGCGCTGCGTCGTCCGCACCGTCCGCTTTCGAGCGCTCCGCGATCGCCGCGGCGGTCTCCTGCATCATCGGCGAGTTCATCAGCCACAGCGCCTGGCCCGCGGTCGTGGTGCTGCCGCGCTGCTCGAGCGGCGTGCTCGGGTCGCCGAAGTCGAAGGTGGCGAACATCTCGAACAGCGAGTTGCGCACGACCGGCAGGTAGATGGACCGTCGCGGCGCCGCGTAGGCCGCGACGTCCTTCGACTGGTCGTTCGTGACGTAGTCGCCGTTCTTCGTCGCGAGCAGCGAGCCGCCGCACGTCGGGTCGAGCCGGCCGGACGCCGCGAGCAACGCGTCGCGCAGCCACTCGGCTTCGAGCCGCCGGCGGTTCGCGTGCGAAAGGAGGCGGTTGTCGGGGTCGCGCTCGGTCGCGTCGGCCGACGGCGACGACTGCGCGCGCCACGCGGACGACAACACGAGTGTGCGGAGCAACGCGCGCGTCGACCAGCCGCCCTCGACGAAACGCCGCGCCAGCCAGTCGAGCAGCTCCGGATGCGTCGGCGCCTCGCCGCGGATGCCGAAGTTCGACGGCGAACGCACCAGGCCGCGCCCGAACGCGAGCGCGAACAGACGATTCGCCTGCACGCGCGCCGTCAGCGGGTTGCGCGGGTCGGTCACCCAGCGCGCGAACTCCGCGCGGCCGCTCGCGCCGGCGGCGATTTGCGGCGCGGGCAGGCGCTCCGCGAACACGGCCGGGAAACCGCGCGGAACGGCGTCGCCCTGCGGCGCGAGGTGGTTGCCGCGCGTGAACACCGGCACGTCGACCGGAGATGCGTCCTCGACCGCCAGCGCGCGATCGAACGGCGCGGGCGGGTTCTTCTCGAGCGCGTCGACCGCCATCCGCGCGGCGTCGAGCGCGACGCGCGCCGCTTCCTCGTACATCGGCTCGCGCTCGGCGCGCGACAGGCCGAACGGGCCGTCCGCGTCGGCGGCGAGCGCGGTCGCGATGGCCGCGTCGTCGCCGAGCGCGGCGCCGCCCGACGCGGCCGCGCGCTCGAGGTCTTCGAACCGCGCGGCGATCTCGAGACGCAGCGCGTTCGACTCGACCGATTCCGCGGGCACGATCAGCAGCCGATCGAGGTGCGGCACGGCGCCGGCGCGCGCGAGCCGCAGCACGTTCTTCCCGGGCAACAGGTCGACCTCCGCGACGAGGTCGAAGCGCTGGCGGTCGGGGAAGAAGCCTCCCGTCGTGGTCGCGAGCGCGTCGTCGCACAACCGGACGCCGTTCAGGTCGACGCTCATCGGCCGCGACTCGGCGGACGCCTGCCGCACGAACACGCGCACGCGGCGCGCGGCCGGCTCGACGAGGTCGAACTCGACGAACTGGTCGCCGTCCATTCCGGTGCGCAGGATCTTGTGCTGCGCGTCGCCCCACTGCTTGTCGTCGACGACGAGGTTCGTGCGGCTCGCGTCTTCGGCCTCGATCGAGAGCACGCGCGGCGCGAGCGTGCGCACCGCGGCGACGATCGCCGGCGCCTTCGGTGCGAGCGCCGCAACCAGCGCGTCGTTCGCCGCCTTCTCGAGCGTCATCGCCTCGTCACGCTTCGCCGCGAGTTCCGCGTCATGCTTCGTCTTCGCTTCGGCCGCGGCGCGCGTCGGCAGCTCGCGCTCGTTCCAGCGCGACACGAACTCGACGTTCGCGAGCGACTTCGTCGACGCGAAGATGCCCGCGAGTGCCGCGTAGTCCTTCTGCAGGATCGGATCGAACTTGTGGTCGTGGCAGCGCGCGCAGCCGAACGTGAGCCCGAGCAGCGCCTTGCCGGTCACGTCGAGCTGTTCGTCGATCGTGTCCCACTTCAGCTTCTCCTTGTCCTGCTCGGCGAGCATCTTCGGGCCGAGCACGAGGAAGCCGGTGGCGGTGACGCGGCCGTTCTTCTCCGCTTCGGTCTCGCCGGTGCGCTCGGGCACGAGGTCGCCCGCGAGCTGCTCCGTGACGAACCGATCGAACGGCAGGTCGCGGCGGTACGCCTCGACGACCCAGTCGCGGTATCGCCACGCGTTCGACATCGCGAGGTTCTCGTCGAGCCCGTTCGAATCCGCGTAGCGCGCGACGTCGAGCCACGCGCGGGCGAGGCGCTCGGCGCACGCCGTCGATGCGAGCATGCGGTCGACCTGGCGCTCGAACGCGTCGGGCGCGGGGTCGGCGACGAACTGGTCGACGTCGGCCGGCGACGGCGGCAGACCGGTGAGCACGAACGAGAGGCGGCGCAAGAGCGTCGCGCGGTCGGCCTCCGGCGCGAGCGCCAGGTTTTCCGCCTCGAGGCCCGCGAGCACGAAGCGGTCGACGTCGTTGCGCGCGCGGCTCGCGTCCTTCGGAGACGGCACGGGCGGATCGGCGATCGGGCGGAACGACCAGTGATCGGTGCGCGGCGGCCCGGGCGGTGAGGGCGGCGTCGACGGCGGAGTCGTCGTTTGTTTTTCCGGCGCGCGATCCGCGGCGGCGAGCGCGTCGTCCAGCGGGTTCTCGCGCGGGTCCGGCGCGCCCATCTTCACCCACGTGGCGAGCACCGCGACCTCGGCGTCGTCGAGCGGACCCGCCGGCGGCATCTGCAGGTCCTTGTCCTGGTACCGGATCGCCTTCACGAGGAGCGACGCGTCGGGGTCGCCCGGCACCACGGCAGGACCGGAGCGCCCCCCCTTCAACACTCCGTCCTTCGTGTCGAGCCGCAGGTCGGCCTTCGGTCGCTTCGCGTCGGCGCTGTGGCACTTGTAGCAGCGGTCGACGAGCAGCGGACGCACGCTCGTCTCGAAGTAGTCGGTGGCGTCGCCGGCGAGCGCCGGCACGCCGGGCACGAGCATCGTGAGAAAGACGAGCGCGTGGTTGCGCATGGCGCGAGGCGCGGAGGATACCGCAATCGCGTCACGCAGGTCGACGCCGTGTCCCGTAACATGCCTCGCGTGTCGGTTTCGCCCACCACTTCGAACGAGTGCCTCGCGCTCGAGAACGTCTCGCGCGTCTACGGGACGGGCGAGGGCGAGGTCCGCGCGCTCGACGACATCACGATCCGCATCGGCTACGGCGAGCACTGCGCGATCGTCGGTCCCTCGGGCTCCGGCAAGTCGACTCTGCTCAACGTGCTCGGCTGCCTCGACACTCCGACTGCCGGCGTTTACCGCCTCGACGGCATCGACGTCGCTTCGATGAACGACCGCCAGCTCGCGCACGTGCGAAACGCGAAGATCGGCTTCGTCTTTCAATCGTTCCACCTGCTCGCGCGCGCGACCGCCCTGAAGAACGTCGAGCTGCCGCTCGTGTACTCGGGCGTGAGCGCGAAGGAGAGGAAGGAGCGCGCGGCGGCGATGCTCGCGCGCGTCGGCCTCGGCGAGCGCATGGACCATCGGCCCGACGAACTCTCGGGCGGCCAGCGACAGCGCGTCGCCATCGCGCGCGCGCTCGTCACGGAGCCGAAGCTCCTGCTCGCCGACGAACCGACGGGCAACCTCGACACGAAGACCGGGCGCGAGATCCTCGCGCTGTTCGAATCGCTGCGCGGCCCGGAGCGCGCTCTCGTGATGGTGACGCACGACCCCGCGCTCGCGCGGCGAGCGCTGCGCGTCATCACGGTGCGCGACGGCAAGATCGCGTTCGACGGCCCGGCCGAGCAACTGCAGGAGGAGTTGGTCCACGCATGAAGCGTCGTGAGAACGGGGGCGCCATCGGCGTCTTGTTCGTCCTGATCCTCCTCGCCGGCGGCGGCGCCGGCGCGTGGTGGTGGCTGCACAAGGACGACGGCAAGGTCACGATCGACAAGGACCGCGTCGTGAAGGTCGAGCGCCGGAACCTCGTGAAGGCCGTCATCGCGACCGGCCGCATCGACCCGCTCGCGCGCGTGCAGGTGATGAGCCGCGCGTCCGGCATCATCAAGGAGCTCCTCGTCGACGCCGGCGACCGCGTGACACAGGGCCAGATCCTCGCGCAGCTCGACCGCGAGCAGCTCGAAGCGCAGCACAACGAGAACAAGGGCGCGCTCGCGTCCGCGCGCGCGCGACTGAAGGCCGCGAAGGCGCGCCTCGACGAGGCGAAGGTCAAGCTGAACGACCCCGAGCTGGACTACGCGCGCACGCAGGAGAAGCGGTTGACCGACCTCTTCGCCGACGGCAGCTCGTCGCAGACCGAGCTCGACGACGCGGTGTTGCGCCGCATGAACGTCGAGTACCGCCTCGAGCAGACCCGCGCGAGCATCCCCACGCTCGAGGCCGGTGTCGCGCAGTCGGAAGCGGACGAGATGTCCGCGCTCGCGTCCGTCGAGCGCACCGAGACCTCGCTGCGCGAGGCGACCATCAAGTCGCCGATCGACGGCATCGTCGTGACGCGCGAGAAAGAGGTCGGCGACGGCGTCTCGTCCATCCTCACCGCCGGCGGCAACGCGACCGCCGTCATGGTGCTTGCCGACACGCGCAAGATGTTCGTGAAGGCGAAGGTCGACGAGGTCGACGTCGGCAAGATCTACGACGGCATGCGCGCGATCGTCACCGCCGACGCGTACCGCGAGACGCCGTTCTCCGGCAAGGTCGTGCGCATCGCGCCGGCCGGCACCGTCGACGGCAACGGCATCGTCAGCTTCGAAGTGAAGATCGCCGTCGAAGATCCCGAGGCGAAGCTGCGCGTCGACATGACCGCGAACACGCGGCTCGTGCTCGAGGATCGCCCGAACTCGCTGTCGCTCCCGCAACGCGCGCTCGCGCGCGCGCGCGGCGGCGCGTGGACGGTCGACCTCGTGAAGAGCGAGATGCCGCCCGTCGTGCTGAAGCAGCCGGTCGAGGTCGGCGTGTCGGACGGACTCGTCACGGAGATCGTGAACGGACTGTCCGAGGGCGACCGCGTCGTGCTGCCCGAGGGCGACGGCGCCCCCGGGATGGGACGCTCGTGAGACTTCGCTCCGCGGTCGACGCGGGTCGTCCGGCGGGCGCGTGACGCCGTGATGTTCTTCTCCGTCATCGGGGACGCGCTCTCCTCGCTCGCTCGCGAGAGCCGGCGCGTCGCGCCGATGGCGCTCGGCATCGTCTGGGGCGTCGCGTCGGTCTTCGTGCTGACGGCGATCGGCAAGGGCTTCGAGCAGACGCAGCGGCAGATCCTCGACGCGTTCGGCGACGACTTCCTCCTGCTCCGCCTCAACAAGTCGACCGAGTCGCGCGGCGACCCGAACGCGATGACGACGATCCTCGTCGAGTACGAGGACATCGAGAAGATCCGCGCCAACGCGCCGCTCGTCGACAAGATCTCGCCGAAGGCGTTCGTGTGGAACGCGCGCGGCACGCGCGGCAACCAGCGCACGTGGCTGCGCCCGATCGGCGTCGACCCGGAGTACTCGCAGATCTGCAACGTCCCGCTCGCGGAAGGCCGCTGGCTGACGAAGTCGGACGTCGAGCAGGAGCTGCCGGTCATCGTGATCGGCCCGACCGCGAAGAAAGAGTTGTTCGGCGACGCGCCCGCGATCGGCGAGAAGATCAAGGTGACGCTGCAGAACTGGGGACGCCCGCCGCCGCGGCGGACGACGACGCAGCAGCGCAGCGGGTCACAACGACAGCAGCCGCGCGGCGGCGACGACCTCGAAGAGGACCCGCCCTACACGCGCGACATGACGGTGATCGGCGTCTTGAAGGAGATCGAGTCGAGCGACGACTTCTACGTCTCGAACAAGGGCGTCGGGTTCATCCCCTACCCCGTCTTCGAGCGCATCTCCGAGCGCGGCGCCGGCTTCCTCGTGTTCCGCCCGAAGGACAAGGATCGCGTCGACGAAGCGCTCGCGCAGATCCGCGGCGCGCTCGCCGAGCGGTACCACTTCGATCCGAAGGACGACAACACGGTGCTGCCCTACTTCGACGGCATCGCGAAGGGCCGCGAGATCGACCGCGTGTTCGGCGGCATCAAGTGGTTCCTCGGCGCCGTCGGCCTGTTGATCATCCTGCTCGGCGCCGTCGGCGTCGCGAACGTCGTGCTGATGTCGGTGACCGCGCGCACGTTCGAGTTCGGCCTGAAACGCGCGCTCGGCTGCCGGAAGGGCTTCGTGTTCGCGCAGGTGTTCCTCGAGGCGGGCCTCGTCTGCTTCGTCTCCGGCGCCGTCGGCTTCGCGCTCGGCCTCGCCGGCGTCGCCGGCGTCGGCCTTCTGCCGCTGCCGCCGGGATTCCCGCGCCCGATCGCCGACCTGAACGCGGCGACGATGCCCGCGATCCTCCTCGCCAGCGTCACGCTCGCCGCCGCCGCGTGGCCGGCGTTGAGAGCGGTGCGGCTCGACCCGGTGCGGGCGCTGAGAGGCGGTGCGTTGTAGGCGGCGGGGCGCGAAGGCCCGATTTGCCGACCAGTGGTTCTGCCTGCATTGACTTGTTTGCCCTTTCGGGGCACTCTGTCCCCGGTTCGCGAGAGGCGGTATCAACGCGCAAAGGGGGATGTGACGTGCGTCCACGCGAACAGGGACTCGTCTCCACGGCACTGACGCGATGGATCGCGCTGTCGATCACGACTCTTGGCGTGACGCACGCCGGGTTCGCGAGGCAGAGCGCCCCCCCCCAAGCGAACTTGACGTCGCCCGACGTCGACTCGCCTCCCATCGACGTCGCGCGTCTCGGATTCATCGAAAACCTCGGGCAGTTCGACGACCCAGTTCGCTTCGTGGTGAAGCGTGCGGGCCTCACGGTGGCGCTGACGTCCGACGGCTTCTGCATCGCCGTGCCGCGAGTCATCTCCGCGGGTGACTTCACCAAGGGGCGCGCCATCGAGTTGCCTTGCATCGACTACTCGTGGATCCGGTTCCGATTCGAAGGGGCCGCCCCGGTCACGCCCGAAGGTCGGGGCCGCGAGAGCGCCTACGCGAACTTCTTCCTCGGCAACGATCCGACGCGCTGGAGAAGCCGGGTTCCGAGCTGGGCGGGCGTGCACTACGAAGGGCTGTATCCGGGCATTGACCTGGACGTCCGGCACACGCCCGACTTCGAATATGACTTGAACCTCGCGCCCGGTGCGGATCTCTCGCAAGTTCGGGTGCGCGTCGAGGGGGCGCGACGGCTCTCAGTCGACACCGAGGGGACGTTGTGCATCGAAACCGTGACTGGGGTGTTGCGTCAGCTCGCGCCGCGATCGTTCGTCCTCAGCAATAGCGGCACGCCAACCCCCATTCACAGCCGGGCCAGTCTTCTCGACCCAGAACGATTCGGATTCGACGTCCCGGAGCGCGACCCGGCGTTGGCGGTGACGATCGACCCGCCCCTCCAGACGTTCGCGCCGAAGTGGTTCACGTATTGGGGAACGCACGAGGCCGATGTGCTCCTAGACGTTGTCAGGACCGGGGGTGCCGCCAACCCAAATCGAGTCGTTGCAACCGGCGGAACTCTCGGCGTCGACCTACTCGCAAAGAATCCGATCTCGGTCGGCTACGCGGGGGATGTGAATCATGGGGATTGGGATGTTGTCATATCGGAATTCGATTCTAATTCGAAGCCCGCGTCGACAACGCAGAACCCACTCGCAAGACTGGTGTGGACTTCGTACATCGGAGGAACGGCACAAGTCGGAAGCGATCTTGATGCAGAAGAGAACATCGACGTTGGCCGCGGAGTCGATGTCGACTCTGCGGGGAACGTGTTCGTTGCTGGATACACCTACGACGAACTTCAGCGTGATTTTCCGACCACGGCGATCACACCTCCCAATGGAATGGGCGACGCATTCGCACTGAAGGTCTCCGGCGACGGATCGACTCTGGTGTATTCCAGATTGCTTTCGAGCACTGAACCTGACTGTGCCGAAGATGTAAAAGTCGATTCCGACGGAAACGCCTATGTGACTGGCTGGACGACGGGGGTTAACGAGGTACCTGTCGGTTATGTGGCTTTCCCAACGACGAGCGGTGTCTGGGATTCCTCGGTTGACGGAAGGCACATCGCGGGATTCCTCTGCAAGATCAACCCCAATGGAAGTTCGCTGATCTGGTCCACAGCTCTCGAGCCGACGTACCCACAACATGACCCAAACATGCGATGCTTCGCGGTATCTCTTGATACCGTCAGCGAATCGCCGCTCGTCGTCCACCCATTTGTGACCGGTGATATTGAGACGCTCGGGGGTGGCGGCCTCCCCACGACAGCAACGGCGTTTCAGCCGACGGGACAGAGCGGCCAGAGAGATGCCTTCCTACTCGGCGTGGACGAGAACGCATCGCAGTTGACCTATTCCTCGTATCTCGGAGGCCCCGGCAACGGCGAGAGCTGGGGATGGAATCTTGTAATTCTCCCCGAGAATCGGATTGCGATTGTCGGAGCAACGACGGCGGTGACGTTTCCGTTGAAGAGCCCATTTCGCACGAGTACCGGAGCTCTTCCAGAAGCGTTCGTCGCCATCTTCGATCCGACACAGCCATTAAGCGTTGATACGCTCGAGTTCAGTAGTTTCTTGGGAGGCGCCGGGATCGAGGAAGGACTTGCCATTGACTCAGACGCAGCCGGGTCGCTCTATGTAACTGGCTACACTACGTCCGTCGCAGCAACAATGACAGACACAAATGGTGCGCCGCTCATCACGGAGGCCGCTCCATTTGATGTGCGACATGGGCCACAGGATGCTTTTCTATTCAAGATAACGAATCACGCGGTGATCCGCGGCGCGTTGATTGGCGGTGACGGCGGCGAGGAAATCGGCTATGGGATCAGCTTCAACGGAAACACGCTGTTCATCGGGGGCACTACGACAAGCTCAGATTTCCATTCGGTATTGGGTGTGAGCGCTTGGCCACAGTCAGGCAAGCTGCCGAGCGTCGGCACGTCTGGTTCATTGCCGTACATCGACTGGGTCCCTCCGAATCTTCACGCCTTACCCGCGGGCTTGGATGGCTTTGTTCTGAGGATCGACTCTCAATGAACTCTCTTCGCGCAGCTATGTCGTTCATCGTGTTTCTCAGTTACTGTTCAGACGCGATGTCGCAGTGCGAGATCGCGAAGGTCCAGACATCCCATTCCGACGGAATATGGCTCGGCGCGATCGCAAGCGTCGGAGACGTCGACGGAGATGGGGTCGCGGACGTCGTTTCCTACGTTAGCGGTGCCACGGACATCGCCCCCCTCGTCGATGCGGTCGAAATGCAGTCGGGCCGCACTGGCGCGATTCTGTGGTGCGTCGGGAGCTCATCTCCCGGCGACCAGTTCGGATTCGCGGTCACCGCCGCGGACGTCGATGGGGATGGGGTTCGGGACGTGCTCGTCGGCGCGCCGGGTGGGGCAATCGCGTCCATTCCCGGGTTCGTCGTTGCGTTGTCAGGCCGAACCGGCGCACTGCTCGCCTCGGCGTCGGGGGGATTTGTTGGCGACCGGTTTGGTTGGTCGGTGACGGGTCTCGGTGACGTCAACGCGGACGGCAAGGAAGACTTCGCAGTCGGCGCTCCCTACGAGATGACCGCGCCCGGCGTGGCGAACGGCACGGTGCACGTCCTCTCCGGGGTGAACGGGTCCGAGCTCTATCGAATCGTGGGGAATGCTGCGGCTTCAGGGTTCGGATGGTCGCTTCGAGGAACTGGCGACGCCAACGGCGACGGCGCGGCCGATCTCATCGTCGGTGCGCCGCTGGAGACCAGCGCGGGCATGGTCCATGCCGGCGCTGCACGCCAGTTTTCGGGTGCAACCGGATCAAGCCTTTGGAGCGCGGCCGGGACGGTCTCCGAGGATCACCTCGGTTCGATCGTTCGAGACATCGGCGACGTGAACGCGGATGGAATCGGTGACGTAGCAATCGTCTCGAGCCTGGCCAACCTGCCCGGCACGGGCCCGGAGGTAAACGTCCAATCGGGATCGAACGGGAGCGGCTTCCTCCAGTTTGCCGGTGATGAAGCGTTTGCGGGCGCGGGCGAGATCTGCGCGGCCGGAGACGCGGACGACGACGGCTTCGGTGACATTGCGTTTGCTTCCGCCGCGGCGACAGCCGGAACATTCCAGATCTACTCCGGTCATACGGGAACGCGGCTTTGGACCGTGAAAGGTACGAGCTCGGCGGCTGACGGAAGATCGGTCATCAACGCGGGCGATCTCAATGGAGACGGGCTCTCCGACTTGGCCGTGAGCGCGGGAAATGCTCCGACTGGAACCGTCCGCGGCTTTACCGTGGAGTGCGGAAAGGCCGTGTCGATCGGGACGAGCTGCCCCGCGTCGACCGGCGCGCTGCCGAACCTCTCGGTCATCGGCTCGCCGTGCCTCACTCCCAACGGCAATGGCGTGAAGCTGCGGATCGACCTCGGCATCAACCCGAGCGCGGCGCCGTTCGGGATCGTGTTCCTCTCGCCGAACGAGACGCTGCTTCCCTTCGCGGGCGGTTGCACGCTCGTCGTCGGTCCTTCTCCGCTCGTTCCGATCGTCGTGCCGATGTTCACCGGGCTTTACTCCGTGACGCTCGGCCCGGTCCCGTTTGGGCCGCCGCCTGCGCCGTTCGTCGCGCAGGCGTTTCGCGCCGATCCAGCTGTGCCCGCTGGGTACTACGCCACGAACGGCGTGCGCCTCGTGATAGAGTGACCGCTCGATTCACCGCGCCGCCGCTGCCGGTACCCCTCCTCTGAGTTCCCTCGAACCACGCCGTGGCCCCGGTTTCTCCGCGGTCCTCTCGCAGGCGGTCGCGTCGCTGCGGCTGCACCCGCTGCGCTCCGCGCTCACGGCGCTGACCGTCACGTTCGGCACCGCGGTGCTGATGGTGCTGGTCTCGTACGGCACCGGCGCGCCGGCCGCGACCACCGAGATCCTCCGCCAGCTCGGCTCGACGCAGATCAAGGTGTCGCCGCGCTGGGGCTGGATGGGCGGAAGGAGCGGCGGGCGCGAGATCCGCATCCGCTACGACGACCTCGACGCGATCCGCGACGCGTGCCCGTCGGTCGGCCAGATGGCCGCAGGCTACCGCCCGGGGATGGGCGGGCCGGCGTACTCGGCCGATCGCTCGTGGCCGTGGGCCGGCATGGACGGCGTCGGGCACGAGTACCAGGAAGTCTCGGACCTCAAGATCATCGCGGGCCGCTGGTTCACCGAGGAGGAGGAGTTCGACCGCGCGAAGGTCGCGGTGCTGAACCTCCCGCTCGCCAAGGGACTCTTCAAGAACCAGGATCCGATCGGCCAGTGGATCGACTGCCGCTCGCGCCGCTTCGAGGTCATCGGCGTGCTGTGGGACCCGAAGAGCTTCCAGTACGGGATGTTCGTCCCGTACACGGCGGCGCTCGGGCTCGGCGAGAAGAGCGGCAAGGAGATCGACTGGCTCGCGGTGAAGCCCGTGCGCGAAGACCTCGGCGCCGACGCGATCGGCGAGCTGAGGAAAGCGTTCGGCTCGATCTACGCGTTCGATCCGGATGATCAGACCGCGCTGCGCATCGAGGAGCAGACCGGGTTCATCGCGCAGGTGAACGCGGTGTCGACGGGGCTCGAAGGCCTCGTCATCACGATCGCGCTCGTCGCGCTCGTGCTCGGCTGCCTCGGCGCCGCGAACGTCGTCGGCATCACGGTCGCCGAGCGCAGCGGCGAGATCGGCCTGCGCAAGGCGCTCGGCGCCACGCCGCTCCGGATCAAGGCCGAGGTGCTCGCGGAGTCGCTCCTGCTCTGCGTCGCGGGCGGAGGGCTCGGAGTGCTGCTCGGAATGGCGGCGGTCAGCGTGCTCGGACCGCTGCACCTGAGTGCGAGCGTGGAGATCACGCCGAGGGCGGATCTGCAGATCTTCGGTGTCGGGCTCGCGGTGCTCGTGTTCGTGGGGACCGTTGCGGGATTGCCGGCGGCGAAGAAGGCGGCGGGGCTCGATCCGGTGGTCACCCTGCGCGAGGGGTGACCGAGCGACGAGGCCTAAGTCTCGGGGTAACCGTCCCGGCGCCGACATGGCGATCGGCGCGCCAGAGCGCTTGAATTC
>CAZOLL010000076.1:0-12786 GCA_964580365.1 uncultured Phycisphaeraceae bacterium | reverse complement strand
GGCGTCGCGGCGTTCCCGTCCGCGGCGCGCGCCGACCTCCGCGCGACGATCGCGGACACGACGCTCGCGTTCGACGCGATGCTCCGTGTCCTGGGAAAGGACGGCGCCGTCCTGGCGAGCGACAACGACTCGGGCGTCGGCTGCGATCCGCGCGCGCTCGTGGAGTGCGGCGGTGGCGACGTCTTGCAGATCGAAGTCGCGTCGCGCGCGGGCGGCGGCGGCGCGTTTCGCGTGGCCGTTCGCTCCCGCGCGGAAGGAGACCCGGCAGCTCCGACGGATGACGAGGAGCTCAAGTGGTTCGAGCACGCCGGTCAGCGCGCGCTCGCGAGCCGCAAGTTCGATTTCGCCTTCGGCCTGCTCGCAGGGGCCGGTCAGACCCGCTTCGTGCGCGGCGAGTTGGACCCTGCGCGCGACGACCTCGTGCTGTTGCTAACCAACGCGCGTGCCGCTCAGGACAAGTACTACGAGGTCGTGGCGCTTGCCTTCCTGGGCGCGACCGAGCGCCGTGCCGGGGACTTGGCCGCCGCGATCCCGCATCTCGAGGAGGCCGACCGAGAGCACGCCGCCGGACCGACCGGAGGGAACTTCGAGGAGTTCGTGCTCGACAACCTCGGCGAGGCGCAGCTCGCGTTCGGCCGAGCAGCCGACGCGCTTTCGACGTTCGAGCGCATGGGCGTGTTGACGGAGGAGAAAGACGCCGGCGCGAGCGCGTTGTGCTGGTCGAGCCGCGCGCGCGCGCTCGACGCGCTCGGCCGTCCCGCCGATGCGCGGGCAGCGCACGAGCGGTCGATCGAGACGATCGCGACGGCCGAGGGCGACGCGAAGCCCTACTACGAGCGCCAGGTTCGCGGTCGCTTCGCGACGTTCCTCGACGAATCCGGCGACTCGACGCGCGCGCTCGATCAGCTCGAACAAGCGCTCGCGATTCCGCTCACGCACGACGATTGGGACGTCCAGATCGACCTGCTCGGGACGCTCTGTTCGACGCTGCTCTCGCTCGGCCGCCTCTCCGACGCGCGCGCACGGTTCGCCGAGCTCGAAGCGGCCGCGGCGGCGCAGGTGCTGCCGGCGCAGGCGCCAAAGATCGAGCTGACCGCCGCGGTCCTCGCGCTTCGCTTGGGCGATCCCTACGCGGCCGCACGGCGCGCGCGCGCCGCCATCGATCGACTGACGCGCCGAGAGCAGACCGATCTGAGGATCCGCGCCCTGCTCATCCTCGCCGCGGCCTCGCTCGCCACCGACGAGCGGGAAGAGGCCGCGCGGGCGCTCGGCGAAGCCGACCAGCTCGTGGACGCGTCTCGAGGCGACGGCGCGCGCCAACGCTGGCGCATCCGCCTCGACCAGGGGAATCTCGCGCTCCGCAACAACGACCCGAAAAGCGCTGCGGATCTCGCAAGCGGGGCTCGCACGCTCGCAGAATCGGTAGGCGACGCGTTCGGCGTCGCGTGCGCCGACGCGAGCCTCGCGTGGCAGTCGTTCGTCGCCGGACGCCTCGACGAGGCGGAGGATCTCGGTGGCAAGGCGCGCGCCGAGTTCCAGAGGCTGTCCGAGCCGGAACGCGAACTCGACGCGCTCCACACTCTCGCCAGCGTCGCGCTGCGGCGCGCGGATCATGACGCGGCCGACGGCTTCATCTCCGCGGCGTCGGCGCTGCTCGACCGGCCGGAAGTCCGCTCGCTCGGCACTCGGGAGGCCGCTCTCTCGCGTGCAGGAGCGATCCGCTTCGGGGAGCTGGCGATGGATTGCGCCATCGCGCGCGCGGACGCCGCCGAGCCCGGCGCCGGCCGCCTCGACGCCGCGTTCGCGCGGGCGAGCGATTGGAAGGGTCGCGCACTCATCGAAGGGCTCGAGACAGCCACCGGCGAGGTGGTCGCTCCCGCGGACCGCGCGGCGGCGGCGCGCTGCCTTTCCGATACCGCCGCGCTCGTCGAGTTCGTCGAAGGGGCGAACGATCTGTACGCGCTGGTGCTCTGTCGCGGCAAGCTCTCGCTCGCGCGCCTCGGTGAAAAGGTCGCGATTGCCAAGGACACGGATGCCTACGTCGCGGTGCTGCGCGAACAGACCGCACCCGCCGCCGTCATCGCGCTCGGCGCCGCGGCGGGGGCGCGGTTCGCGCCGGTCTTCCGAGTGCTCGACCCCGGAACCGTCGATCTCGTGGTGGTGCCGACGCCCGACCTCGCACAGTTCCCGTTCGACGCGCTCGTCCTCGAGTCGCCGTCGCCGGATTCCGCCGCACCGTTCGCCGAGTCGACGTTCGTCGTCGACAAGTATCGCGTTGCGACCTTGCCGACGACGCGAATGCTGACCGAGCTGGAGAGCCGCGCGCCGCGCACGGGCACCGGTCGGGTGCTCCTCGCCGGCGACCCGATCTGCGCGCTCGAACGTAATGGCCCGCGCGACCTGATCCGGGGGCGCGACGCCGACCCGCTCCTGCTCTTGCCGCGACTCGACGGGTCGCGGCGCGAACTGCTGGCGATCGCCCGTGGGTTTCTGCTCTCCGACGACGATCCGAAGGACAGGCTCGCGTTCGCCGAGCTCGAGAGCCTCAATCTCGAACGCAGCGGCTCTCGGAGCACGCGCACGTTCGACATCCACCTCGGGGCGGCCTGCGCGTCCGAAGTCTTGGCCGGCGACCTGACGCGCTTTTCCATCCTGCACTTCGCGACGCACGGACTGGTCGATCCCTTCGAGCCGCGCCGCACCGGCCTCGTGCTTTCCAGGAACGGCACGAACCCCGGGATCCTGACGCTCGACGACGTCGCGCGCCTTCACCTCGACGCGGATCTGATCGTGCTGTCGGCGTGCGAGACGGCGCGCGGGCGCGTGGTGCGCGGCGAAGGCGTCGAGTCGCTCGCGTGGGCATTCCTTCGCGCCGGATCGCGCGCCGTCATCGCGACCTACTGGAAGGTCGACGACGACGACACGGCGGTGCTGATGACGCACTTGTACGACGCGATGCTCCGGGGCCGGATGGAGCCGTTCGCGGCGCTGACCGAAGCGAAGCGCCGCATTCGTGCGTCCGGCGGCCGCGGCGCACCGATCACGGGAGGGCCGAGCATCCCGCTCGACAGCCGCGGTGACCCGCGAAAATGGGGCGCCTTCGTGTGCATCGACGCCCCCGCGCCGCGCCCGCGCTAAGTCACGCCGACTCAGACCTCATGCATTCCGGTAAACGTGAACGACGGGTTCGGCGAAATGGTCCACCGGTAACGGTACTCGACCTTCGTCGCGTCCTCGTCATCGAGGGTGATGCGTGCCCAGACCCACGCCTTGTTGAGGTTCAGACCGATCGACTTGAAGAACGTCGAGGGCTGCACGCCGAGCTGGGGATCGAGAACGTCCGGCGGCCCGCACGATAGACCAGAACCCGGGGTGCTCGCCGGATAGGGGATCGCTCCGGTGAGGTTCGCGCCCTTCGCCCACGCCTCGATCTTGACCGGACCGTTGTCGTCCTTCGTGATCCGGAAGTCGATCAAGATGCCGCCGCCGTCGCTGTAGCAGACGCGCGCTTCGACGAATGGGGAGTTCCCCTGGCCGCGGCGCTTCCGACCCTTTCGTCCTTTCTGGATCCCGAATCGCTCCCGCGGCCCTCGGCGCCGCTTCGTCGTTCGAATCTGCTTCGTCATCGAATCTCCTCCTGCGTGCCACGGTTCGCACCCATCGATGCGGGGGGCGATCCTACTGAGGGGACGGACCGTCCGCGACGAAGGGCCGCTCGAGGGTGGCCGTGAGCAGGTGGGGGGCGCCCGGACCTCGCAATCGTGATCCGGGCGCGGTTCGTCAGCGCAGTTCGAAGAGGTCGGAGTCAGCGAAGTCCGAGTTCAGGCCGTCGGACGCGATCACGCGGATGAGGCCGTCGCGCTTGCCCGCGGTGCCGACCGGAGCGGGCGTGAACGTGAACGCGAAGTCGGACGTCGCACTCGTGAGGGACACGCGCAGCGGCATGAAGGATGTGCCGCCGTCGCGACTCCACGCGACGTGGCACACGACCTTCGACGGATCCGGGACGCCCACGACGGACCAGCGGACGTCGTAGGCGTGGGGCGTGGATGGATGGGCGGAGACCGACAGGTGGTCGATCTCCGGAAGCGGATTACCCGGCGCGCTCGCGACGCGATACAGGACCTCTTTCGTCGAGCCGTTCGTGCGCAGGATCTCGATCAACTCGATCACCGCCACGGACGGCACCTCGACTCGACCATCGAAAGAGGTCCACTGCGTGATCGGCTCTTCGACTGCCGCAAGTCGCGGCGCCTCGGAATCCGAGTCGTCGATCGCGATCGGTTCGACTCCGGCGCGCACCTCCACTGGTTCCCCCCCAGGAACGCTCGGTTCGATCGCAGCGAGGTCCCCGGCTTTCGCGTTCGAGCGTCGCGCGACTTTGTACTTCACTCGAACCGAGAACTGAGAATCGCCCGCTTCGGGTTGCATCGGAACGCTCTCGATCGGCCAGGGATAGGTAACGATCGACGAGACGTTGAGCGGCTCCACCAGCGGGTTCCCGCTCCAATGGCCGCGGATGACCAGGGTGAAGCTCCGCGCGGCCGCGCGCGGCTGCATCGCGTTGACTCGGTCCGCGAGATGAAGGAGGCGTTCGAGGCACCGCGCGCCGATCCACGAGTCGTTCGTCTTCGCGCCCGGGTTCATGAACAGGTGCATCAAGCGTGATTTCGACCAGCGCCGGGACTGATCGACGCCGTTCGATTTCGGCTTGTGGTAGAGCCGGTCGCCCGGATCGAACCCGATCCGCGGCGCCGGATCCGACTCCGGCGGCTTTCGATCGCGCCCGTGCATCTCGCCGAGCCCATGTCCCACCTCATGCGCGAACGTCGCTTGGAACGACTCCGGCAGCGTGGTCCCGACCGCGGCGCCCGTCCCGTTCGCCCAGCCGTAAAAGCTCAGGCGCCGGCATGGGTCGTTCGCGCTCGACTCCGGGACCCAGCCGTAGATCTGCGCGATCTCGCCGGGCGGGCGACTCGGATCGCGGAACAGGAACAACATCGACTGCAATTCGTCGAGGAGTCGCCGCGTGTCGTCACCTCCACGATCGAGCTTTCCGTCACCGTTCGAGTCGATCGTGAACGCGAACTGCGGCGGGTCGCACCAATCGCACGAGCTGCGCAGGTCGTCGACCGGAACGACAGATCGCAGGAACGCGTCCGCGATTCCGGGCGCGATCGACGGTGGGCACGGCGCGGCGGTCCGGCACCGCGATTCGGGAAGCAAGATCTCAACCCAGTGAATGCGGAGCGGCAGTGGCTCTGCGACTTCGAACGAGTCGGTCCAGGTATCGAGCCGCTCGCGTGACTCCTCGTCGATCAGCCGAACTTTGAAGGTCAGCGTTCCCGACGCGACCAAGGTCGCGTCGGCGACTCGGAAGTTCAGCGTGCCGTCGAAACGATCGAGGCCCGGGGAATCCGGGACGACGAGCGGCGCGTTCATCGGCGCGATGCCCGTGGCGATCGGTGTTCGACCCGAGAAGAGGGAGAGATCTCCGGTGACCGAATGGCCTTTCAGTCGACCCGAGACCAAGACTCTCACGACGATCGGGCGTCGTGCGACAAGCCACAGGTCGTTCCCGGCAGCGGACTGGATCGCCTGGGTGACATGCACGTCGACGATGGGGGAAGGCGATGACGTCGCGGCGCAACCCTCCGCGCTCGCGAACAGAGCCACGCTGGATGCCGCGCCGACCAAGAAACCCACAAGGCGCTGGATGCGGCTCCTGCGAGCGCGCGTTTCTCGGCGTGCCGTCGTGTCGAGACTCCAGCAGGCGTCTCCGGCCGAGATCATGGCAGCTAGGCGAGGGCGTGGAGCGCAGTGTGCCTCAACTTGGTGCTTCCTGGCTCGTCGGGGCACAACATTGGCTCGAACTCGGCCGAGAAGTACAGGATGGGATCACCGTCGCCCGAGAGTTGGGCAAAGACCCACACGAAGGTGTTGAGCGGCGCCTTCTCCCGGAAGGCAGTCGCCCACGCGGTGTCGTTCGTGTAGTTCAGCGCGCACGTCTTCACGCAGGCAAGCGCGTTCGGCAGTGGATTCGGCGGCCCCGTCGGCGCCGGCCCGCTGTACGACGCGGTCCATGCTTTCAGTGTCGTGGGGCTCGGACCCTTCGGATCTCTTTCGACCTTGAAGTCGATCAGGATCCCACCCCCGTCGCCGAAGCCAATGCGGGCCTCCACTTTGGGGTCGCTTCCACCGCCCCCCGGCGGACCAGCGCGCCGCACGGCTTCCGGTTTCGACGGCTTCTTCGTAGCAGCGTCTTTCTTGCTCGGCTTCTTGCTCGGCATCGAACGCCTCCATCCCAGTTCGCAGCGATCCTAACGAGATCTACAGCGGCGTCGCGCCGCGAGTCCCACGTGGATTCCGGGGATCCGCGACCGCGCGAGTTCCGAGTTGGCGCGTCGCAGCGCGCTCGAATACCCTCCGCGCCTCGGGGTCGCGAAGTTCGCTCGCACGAATCGAGGTCACCATGATGCGCCCGCTCCGACCCGCGTTCGTCCTCCTGTCGACGTTCTTCGCCGTCGCGCCCGCGCTCGTCGCACAGAGCGCGAAGCACTCCATCGCGCTCGAGAACCGCGCGCACGGATTCGTCGGCGAGATCGACTCGAGCGGCGTCGTGCTGCGCGGCGTGGGAGCGGAGACGTTCGAGTGGCGGATCGCGCTCGTCGCGTTCGTTCGCGGCGACGTCGCGGCTCTCGCGCCAGGTGAGGCGCCGCGCGTCCGCGGAACGCGCGTCGAGATTCCGCGCGGGAACGCGATCGACGCAATCGAATGGTTCGAGAGCGACGCGCGCGGACTCGAGCACGGCGTCGACCTCACGACGCGGCCAGCGGGAGACGACGCGCTCCCGCTCGTCCTGCGCTTCGCGACGTCGGGCGACCTCGTTCCGGCGAGCGCCGGGGACGGTGTCGACTTCTCGCGTCCGTGCGGCGGCGTGGTGCTGCGCTACGACCGCCTCGTCGCGTTCGATTCCGCGGGCATCGTCCTCCCCTCCGCGTTGTTCCTCGACGGCGCGACGATCGTCATCACCGTCGACGACCGCTTCGCGCGCTACCCGATCACCATCGATCCGATCGCCGCGAACCCGGCGTGGAACGTGACGAGCGGGCAGGCCGCGTCGAGCTTCGGCGCGTCTCTCTCGAGCGCCGGCGACGTGAACGGCGACGGCTACGACGACGTGATCGTCGGCGCGCCGACCTACACGAACGGCGAAGGCTGGGAGGGCCGAGCGTTCGCGTACCACGGCGCGTCCGGCGGGCTCTCGACGACGCCGGCGTGGACGGTGGAGAGCAACGTTGCGAACGGCTGGCTCGGCACCTCGGTCGCCGGCGTCGGCGACGTCGACAACGACGGCTTCGACGACGTGCTGGTGGGCTCGACCTACTTCCAGAACCCGCAACACTGGGAAGGCGCCGCGTGGTTCTACCGCGGCTCCGCGAGCGGCCTCTCGACCACCGCTGCGTGGACGATGGAGGGCAACCTCAACAACGCCGAGTTCGGCGCATCGGTCGCCGGCGCGGGCGACGTCGACAATGACGGCTACGTCGACATCCTCGTTGGCGCGCCGGGCTCGTCGGGGTTCGGACGCTGCCTGTGGTTCAGGGGCGGCGCCTCCGGCCCGTCGCTCGTGGCGAATGCGCTGCTGGTGAGCCCGCAGTCGAACAGCGGTTTCGCGGCTTCCATCGCGTCGGCAGGCGACGTCGACGCCGACGGCTACGCCGATGTGCTGGTCGGCGCGGGCGCGTACACGAACGGACAGACCGGCGAGGGCGCCATCTTCGTCTACCGCGGCGCGGCCGCCGGCCTGCAGACCGCGGTCGCGGCCAAGGCCGAGAGCAACGAGGCAAGCGCCGCGCTCGGCTTCGCGGTCGCGCGCGCGGGCGACGTGAACGGCGACGGCTTCGGCGACGTGATCGCCGGCGCGCCCAACTTCCGGATCGGCGCGCTGCGCTACGGCGACGCGTTCGTCTTCCACGGCAGCGCGACCGGACTCGTGACCCCGTTCGCGTGGCGCGCCGGCCCGCAACAGGTCGACTCGAACTTCGGCGCCGCGGTCGGTGGCGCGGGCGACGTGAACGGTGACGGCTTCGACGACGTGATCGTCGGCGCGGATTCCTACAACTGGTTCACGATCAACGACGGCCGCGCCTACGTCTGGCAAGGCTCCGCGAGCGGCCTGCCCGTCGCGGCGACGTCGACCGCGCAGCCGGGCAACACGCACACCTACTTCGGCATCTCGGTCGCCGGTGCGGGCGACGTGAACGGCGACGGACTCGCCGACGTCGTGATGGGCGGGCACAACTTCGACAACGGCAACCAGCGCGCGTGGGCCTACCACGGCTGCGCGAACTGCGCGACGTGGGGGGCCTACGGGCTCGGCAAGGCGATGTTCAACGAGCTGCGCTCGACGCCGCCGGTGCTCGGTGCGACCGCGACGCTCTCGATGTCGGGCGCACTGCCCGGAAACTCCGTGTTCGTGTTCGCCGGCTTCGCGCCCGCGTCGATCCCGTTCGACGGCGGCACGCTGCTCGTCCTGCCCGCGATCACGCTGTTCGGACTTCCGGTCCCGGGCAACGGCCAGTGGACGCTCGCCGCGCCGCTGCCGTCGACGCCCGGGCTCGCGGGCGCCGAGATGTTCATCCAGGCCGGGTTCTTCGACCCGCCGAGCGCTCCCGGCTTCTACCACTCCCGCCAGTCGCAGGGCGTGCACTGGACGTTCGGCTTCTGACGCCGGCGCGCGCGGCGTTGTCCGCGCGGCGCTCGCGACTCGTGCGACTCTTGCGACTCTTGCAACGGCGCCCCGCGCCGCGAGGATCGCAGCCTCGCGCCGCCGCGCCGATTCCCGGCGCCGCCGAGCGCACGGAGCCTGCCATGCGCGTCACCTCACGAGCGTTTCTGATCGTCCTCGCCGGCGCCGCGATCGTGCTCGCGGCGGGGCCGATGTTCGGCTCGGTGCCCTCCGTGTCGGCGCGCGATCGAGTGAAGAAGTCGCTTCGTTTCAACGGCACCGCGACGACGCTCGCCACGCAACTGTTGATCGTCCCGGAAGGACGCGAGATCGTTGTCACCGACTTCGTGGTCCGCAACGAGGAGAACAGCACCGTCGAAGCCGCGCTCACCAATGTCGGCGCGCCCCGCATGCCGACGATCAACGTCCCGGTCGACGAGCAATTCGCCCACACCTTCGTCGACGGCCCCGTCTTCGCCGAAGGCGAGATCGTCACGTTCAACCGACTCCTGCTCGGCGCCGCGGGGTCGGGGACGCAGTACTACTGCGCGGGGTATTTGCGGAAGGGGTGATCGGACACCTCAGCTCGGCGTGTTGCTCGCCACCCGCACCGCGTGCTTCACGCCCGGCGCCGGTCCCTTGAACTCCTTCGCGGCGAGCCTGTCGCCGAGGTAGTGCATCGAGTCCTTCGGCTTGTCCGCGGGGAGCGGGAAGCCCTTCTTGAAGTGGAAGCAGAACTTCGACTCGACGCCGCATGCGTGGCAGCGCGGGCCGAAGCAGTCCGGGGTCGCCTCGGCGCGACCGGACTTCTCCCACTCCTTCAACAGGAAGCGCTTGTCGACGCCGGGCGCGATGTGGTCCCACGGCAACGGCTTCGCCGGGTCGAGCGTGCGGTTCACCTCGTGCTTCACGTCGACGCCGCACTCGTCGAGAGCGCGGCGCCACGCGTCGAGGTTGAAGCCCTCGTCCCACGCGTCGAACTTCGCGCCGTTCCTGTACGCGGCGAGCAGGAGCCTCCCGGTGCGGCGGTCGCCGCGGCAGACGAGCGCCTCGAGCTGCGACGTCTCCGCCATGTGGAACTTGAACTTCACGCGGCGGTTCTTCGCGGCGGCGCGCAGCGTGTTCTGGCGCTCCTTGATCTCGTCCAGCTCGAGCATGCGCGCCCACTGGAACGGCGTGAACGGCTTCGGCACGAACGTCGACACCGTGCAGTTCACCTTCGCCGGGTAGTGCTGCGTCACCGTCTGGCGCAGCTTCGAGACCTTGTCCGCCATGTCGTAGATCGCGAGCAGGTCCTCGGCGGTCTCGCCGGGCGCGCCGATCATGAAGTAGAGCTTCACGAGGTCCCAGCCGTTCTCGAACGCGGCGCGCGCGGTCGCGAACAGGTTCTCGTTCCGGATCTCCTTGTTGATGATGCGCCGCAGGTGGTCGGTGCCGACCTCGGGCGCCATCGTGAGCCCGGCCTTGCGCACGCTCTTCATGCGGCCGGGGAGCAGCGCGAGCTGCTGCGTCACGCGCAACGACGGCAGCGCGAGGCCGACCTTCACCTTCGCGAACTCCTCGTCGCACTTCGACATCAGGTCGAGGATCGCGGGGTAGTCGCCGGACGAGAGCGACTGCAGCGAAACCTCGTCATACCCCGTGTTCCTGTAGGTCTCGAGCGCGAGCTGCACGAGCTTGTCCGGCGAGCGCATGCGCACCGGGCGCTTCAACATCCCAGCCTGGCAGAAGCGGCAACCGCGCGTGCAGCCGCGCATGATCTCGAGCGCGGTGCGATCCTGCACGACGCGCGTCGCGGGCACGACGGGCTTGGTCGGGAAGTATGCGTTCTCGAAGTCCATCACCGACGCGCCGACCACGGGCGACGCCATGCCGCCGACGAGCGGCACGAGGCCGGCGTAGTCGCCCGCCGCGTCGAAGCGCTCGGACCAGAAGCGCGGCACGTAGCACCACGGCAGTCGGCGCGCGATCTCGAGCAGGACGTCCTCGCGCGAGCCGCCGCCCCGCTTCACCTCGTCGATCGAGTTCACGAGGTCGAGCACGGCTTCCTCGCCGTCTCCGATCACGAAGACGTCGATGAAGTCCGCGAGCGGCTCGGGGTGCGTCGCACCGGAGCCGCCGGCGACGACGATCGGGTCCTTCTCGCCGCGCTCTTCCGCGAGCAGCGGGATGCCGCCGAGGTCGAGCATGTAGAGGACGTTCGTGTACGTCATCTCGGCCTGCAGCGAGAAACCGAGCACGTCCAGCTCGTTCAACGGGGTGTGGGACTCCCACGTGAAGAGCGGGATCTTCCGCGCGGCGAGCTCGGCGCCCATGTCGGGCCACGGCGCGAACGTGCGCTCGCACCACACGTGGTCCTGGGTGTTCAGGACGCCGTAGAGGATCTTCACGCCGAGGTGCGACATCCCGACTTCGTAGGTGTCCGGGAACGCCATCGCCGCGTGGATGCGCACGCGCGAGCGGTCCTTCACGACCTGGTTGAATTCGCCGCCGACGTACTGCGCCGGGTTCTTCACCTGCTCGAGGAACGGTCGCAGTCGGTCGAGCACGGTCGTCATCGTCGTCGGTTCGTCTCGGCGCTCGGGGCGCGGTGGAAGGCGGAAGAAGGACCGTCAGAATAGGGGGGAATGACGTCCCCGCAAGCAACGCTGCTCTTCGCGCTCGCGCTCGTGTGCGCCCCCGCCGACTCGCGAACGGACGACGCGCTCTCGGCCGTCGCCGCGCGCGTCGCGGAGACGGCCGGGGCGGCGGGCGGAAAACGCGTCGCGGCCGCGGACGTCGCGGCGGACACGATCCGCACGAAGGCCGGCGCGGCGTTCGACGCGGCGGTTCCCGCGGAGCGCGCCGCGTCGTTGCGCGCCGTGCTCGCGGCGCTGCACCTCTCGAAGCCGGACGCGGACCTGCGCGCGCGCGTCGTCGACTTCGCGGCTGCGGCGTTCGACCGCGCGGGCGACCCGACCGACCTCGCGGGACAGATCCAGGCGACGCGACTGCTCGCGCTCGAGCGCGAAGCGGCGCGACTCGACGCGCCCGCTTTCATCGCCGCGGGAGCGGACCTCGATGCCCGGCTCGCGCGGCTCGCGGTGGTCGCCGGCCTCGGAATCGACCTCGCCGACCGCACGCTCCGCGACCACGCCGAGGAGATCGCCGCAGCGACCTCGTCGCGCGAGGTGCCGGACTCCGCGACATGGGACCCGTTCGGCGCGCTGGCGCGCGTCGGCGCGACGCCGTGGGAAGTCGGCGTGTGGTCGTTCGCGACGATCGACGGCGCCGCGTTCGTCCGCGGCGTGCGCGACGTCGATCCGTCCGCTCTCGCCCGCCTCGTGACCGACCCGCCGCGCACGACCGCCGCGATCTTCTCGCCGAAGGCGTGGCTCGGCGGAGCTCCGGCGGCGCCCGCTTTCGAAGCCGCCGACCTCGCGCCCGAGCTCGGCGCGGGCTGGGCGCGCGTCGCGGACGAAACGCTCGGCGCGATGCAGTTCGAGCTGTGGCTCACGATCGAGGGCGAGCCGGCGCGCGCGGCCCGCGCCGTGGAGGGTCTCGCCGCCGATCGCTGCCGCGTGTACGCGAGCGGAGAGCGGCGCCTCCTGCACTGGACCGGCGAGTTCGCACGCGAGGAGGACGCGATTCACGCCGAAGAGGCGATCGCGAAGGCCTTCGCGCGCCGCACGCACCGCGAGACCGGACAGCGGCCGGACGAGTCGGGCGGGCTCGTGAAGCGCCGAGCGGGAGTGGATGGAGTCGTCATCGACGCGGTCGAGCGAAGCGGCGCGCGCGTCGTGTGGCTCTCGGGCGAATCGGCCGGGCGAGCGGAGCTCATGGCCCGCTCGCTCCGCCGCTGAACCGGGAGAAGGGGTTCACTCCCCGACGTTCGTGCCGCCGCCCAAGTCGACGTCGCGGTCGTCGACGATCGTCGTGAAGGTCTGCGAGAGCGTGTCGTCGCCGTCTCCGGCCCGGACGAACAGATCGTCGCCGATCGTCACGACGTCGAGGGTGAGCGAGTTGATGCCGTCACCGAGGCGCGCTCGCAAGTCGCCGCGGACCACGGTGTCGGT
>CAZOLL010000075.1:0-12797 GCA_964580365.1 uncultured Phycisphaeraceae bacterium | reverse complement strand
CGAGCGGCGGCGCCGCGGGAGCGGGCGCGTCCTCCGCCTCGATCGCGCGGCGTTCGACCGACAACGCTGCGATCGGATTCGGACCCTCGCCGGCGCCGGCGCGCCGCGGCCGCGCCGGGCCGTCGATCGCGCGCGGCACGGGTTCGAGCGGCTCGCCCATCACGAGCAGCACGGTGCCCGTCGCGACGACGGCAAACGCCAAGGCGACTGCAACTGCAACGAGTGCGGAGCGCGACATGACGCGTCACAGCGCAAGCCGCGGACCCGATGATCCTCCGCGATTCGCACGCCGCGGATCGTCGTCACGCTCTCGATTCGGGAGTGACGCGTCCGCGAGCAAGACGCAACGGCGCACGCTCGCATCTCGATCGCTCGCCGAGGCCGCGTCAGGCTCTGTTGCGGCCCCGCGAATCGATTGGCCCGCGCGTTGAGACGTCGCCGCTGCCCGACACGAACCTGAGCCAGCGAGCAATCCCGTGATCCCGTCCGACGTCGAGACGACCCCGACTCCCAGGATTCTCCTGTTCAGCCACGACACGTTCGGGCTCGGACACCTGCGGCGCTCGACGACAATCGCGCGCGAATGCGCCGCGACGCTGCGCGACGCCGCCATCCTCTACGTCACCGGTGCGAAGGACCCGATGTGCTTCGACGTTCCGCCGCGCTGCGACGTCGTGAAGCTCCCGGTCCTCACGAAGGACGCGACGGGCCGGTACCAGCCTGGCGCACTCGACGTGACGCTCGACCTCGCGATGTCCCTGCGGCGGGGGCTCGTGTTCGAGGTGATGCGCCGGTTCGACCCGCACGTCGTCCTCGTGGATCACGCGCCGCTCGGCGCGGCCGGCGAATTGCGGCCGGCCCTCGAATGGCTGCGCGTTCGACGGCCCGGTACCCGCGTGCTGCTCGGTCTGCGCGACGTCGTCGACGGTCCGGAGCGCGTCGCGACCGAGTTCGGCGACGAGACCCTGGCCTCCCTGGTCCGTCGCTACTTCGACCGCGTGCTCGTCTACGGCGATCCGCGCGTGTTCGACCCGGTGGCGGCGTACGAGCTTCCGGACGACGTCGCCCGCCGTGTCTCGTTCACGGGCTTCGTCAGCGGGGCGACCGGACCCGAGCCGCGGCGCGCCGGACCGCCTCGGGTCGTGGTCGCGAGCGGCGGCGGCGCCGACGGGTTGTTCGTCCACCGCATCGTGCTCGACGCGCTCGCCGGGCCGCTCGCCGGAGTCGACGCCCGCTTCGAGCTGACCCTCGGACCGCTGTCCGACGAGTCGGACCGCGCGCAGTTGCTGGATCGGGCGCGGCGCGATCCGCGTGTTGACGCGGCCGTGTTCCGTCCCGGATTCCACCGCGACCTCGCGAGCGCGGACGTCGTGATCGCGATGGCCGGCGCCAACACGGTCGCGGAGATTCTCGCCAGCGACCGGCCGTCCATTCTCTTGCCGCGACAGCGGCCGCGCCGCGAGCAGGCCTTGCGTGCGGCCCGACTCGAGCAGCTCGGCCTGGCGCGCGTGGTCGACCCCGAACACGCCGACGCGGCGGCGCAGATCGGCGCTCTCGTCCGCGACGCGCTCGCGGGAGTCCTCTTGCCTCGCATGCGGCTTCGGCCGCGAACGGACGGCGCCCGTGTTGCCACGGAACGGATCCGGCAAGAGCTCGCGCTCTCGCACGAGTCCGCGCCCGCGGCGGGCGCGCCGGAATCGATGGGTCCCGAGCGGTTGGAAGGAGGCGCACGTGTCTGATTCGATTCGCGTCGGCTACCTGCTGAAGAAGTTCCCGCGCCTCTCCGAGACCTTCATCCTCAACGAGGTGCTCGAGCTCGAACGCCAAGGGCTCGACGTCCACGTGATCTCGCTGTACGCGCCGGACGACGGCCGCTTCCACTCGCTGGTCGCGCGCCTGCGCAATCCGATCACCTACGTCCCCGACCTCTCGTTCCGCGAGTGCTTCGGGTTCCTGATGCGGCGCCGCCGGGCGTTGCAGCCGATGCTCGGCCGGATCGGCACGGCTCTCGACTACGTGCTCGGTCTCGGCGAAGAACACGGCGCCCCGGTCATGAAGCGGGCGCTCGCCGCAGCGCTCGAGGTCGAGCGACTCGGGATCACGCACCTGCACGCCCACTTCGCCACGATCGCGGCGCGCACCGCGCTCGCGATCCACCACCTGCTCGGCACGACCTACTCGGTCACGGCGCACGCCAAGGACATCTATCGCGCCAGCGTCGACCCGGCCGAGTTCGCCGGAATCGTCGATGCTTCGGCGTTCCTGATGACGGTGTGCGACGCGAACCGCGACTACATCCTGGCGCGGCTCGCTCCGGCGGCGGAACGACCCGAGCGCGAGTCCGCGGTGCGGCGGCTGTACAACGGCGTCGACCTCTCGCTGTTCGCTCCCGCGCGGGCGCCGGCGGTCGCGGGCGGGCGTCGGATCCTCGCGGTCGGTCGGTTGGTTCCCAAGAAGGGGTTCCACGTCCTGATCGATGCGTGCGCTCTGCTCGCAGCGCAAGGCGTCGAGTTCGCATGCGACATCGTCGGCGAGGGGGCCGAGCGCGAGCGGCTTGCGGCGAGCATCGTCGCCCACGATCTCGCTGGCCGCGTCCGGCTCCTGGGCGCCCTGCCGCAAGACGAAGTGTTGCCGCTGTACCGCAACGCGGCGGTTTCCGTCCTGCCGTGCGTGACCGACGCGGAAGGCAACCGCGACGCGCTCCCGACTTCGCTGATCGAGTCGCTCGCGTGCGGCGTCCCCGTCGTGTCGACCCCGGTCGGCGGCGTGGGCGAGATCGTCGACCACGGGGTCAACGGCTTGATCGTTCCCGAGAACGACGCGACGGCGCTCGCCGCCGCCGTCGCGGACCTGCTCGAAGACGACGGCAAGCGCCGAGCGTTCGGCGCGGCCGGCCGCGAGAAGAGCGAGCAGCGGTTCGACCTGACCCGCAATGTGGCCGAGCTGCGCGCGCTGTTGGTCGGGGTTGCGTCCCGCGCTTCGAAGGGCGTCGAGAAGACCGCGTTGGTTGCAGCGGAGGCGGCGCGATGACGTGGCGCGGGACGTTTTTCCGGTTCCTGCCATACCTCGTCAAGCGGCAACGACTCGCGCTGAGCGCGCTGCCCGCGCTGATCCTGCTCGGGATCGTGGCCGAGCTGGCCCGACCCTGGCCGCTGAAGGTCGTGCTGGACGGCATCCTGTTCGGGAAGCTGCCGGGGTTCGTTCCCGGCGCGCTGCGCGGCGCGGACCACACCGATCTGCTCCTGATCTCCTGCTGCGCTACGGTCATCGTCATCGCACTGGTCGACGCGTTCGCGACCTGGGCGCGCACGCTGCTCGCCGCCGGGATCGGGCTGAAGGCAGTGCGTCGCATTCGCGCGGAGCTGGTCGACCGGATCCAGGCGCTCGATCTCGCCGAGCACCGCAAGCGCGGGAGCGGCGACCTGCTGATCCGGGTCATCGGCGACGTCGCGCTGCTCCGCGAGTTCTTGCTCGAGGCCCTGCTCGACCTCGGCAAGAACGGCTTGGTGGTGCTCGGCACGCTTTCGATGATGTTCTGGCTCGACTGGCGGCTGACGCTCGCCGCACTCGCCGTCGTGCCGCCGTTCCTCCTCGCGCTCGTGTTGTTCGCGCCCGGCATCAAGGAGGCGGTGCGCAAGCAGCGCAAGAAGGAAGGCGTGCTGGCGACGGACGTGTCGGAGGCGCTCGGCGCGCTCCCGCTGGTGCAGTCGTTCTGCCTCGAACGCCGGACCCGTGAGCGGGTCGACGGCATGAACCGGTCGAGCGCGCGCGCCGGAATGCGGACCACGCGGCTCGAGGCCTCGTTCGGACGGATCGCGGAGCTCTTGCTCGCGCTCGGAATGGCGGTCGTCCTGTTCCTCGGAGCGCGTCGTGCGCTTGCCGGTTCGCTGACACCCGGCGATCTCGTCGTGTTCGTCACCTATCTGCGCGGCGTCTACAAGCCGATCCGCAACATGGCCGGCCGCAGCTCGCGCCTGTTGAAGGCGACCGCGTGCGCAGAACGCGTGCTCGAAGTCTTCGCCGTGGTTCCGCAAGTGCGGGACCGTGCGGGAGCCGTCGATGCCCCCGCACTGAGCGGCCGCGTCGAGGCGAGTGGAGTCGCGTTCCGCTACGGCGACGGTCCGCCGGTTCTCGACGACGTCAACCTCGAGTTGCATCCCGGCGAGAAGGTGGCGCTGGTGGGCCGCAGCGGCGCGGGCAAGACGACGCTTGCCTCGATGCTGACCCGTTTCCACGATCCGACGCAGGGGGCGATCCGGTTCGACGGAATCGACGCACGCGACGTCACTCTCGCGTCGTTGCGGTCACAGATCGGGCTGGTTCCGCAGGAAACGGTCCTGCTGCGGGGGACGATCGGCGAGAACATTGCGATCGCGCGACCAGACGCTTCGCGTGCGGACGTGGAGCGCGCCGCGCGGCAGGCGGGGGCCGAGGAGTTCATCGCGCGCATGCCGCTCGGCTACGACACCGAGGTGTCCGAGCGCGGCGCCTCGCTGTCGGGCGGTCAGGCCCGGCGGATCGCGCTGGCGCGCGTGCTGTTGAAGGATCCGCCGATCGTCGTGCTGGACGAGCCGCTCACCGGCCTCGACCGCGAGTCCGAACAGGCAGTGTCCCGTTCGTTGCTGGCGGCGGTCGCCCACAAGACGACGTTGTTGATCGCCCACCGGTTCGCGTTGCTGCCGGAGGTCGACCGCATCGCGGTGCTGGACGAGGGACGCATCGTCGAGTGCGGCAGCCACGCGGAGCTGCTCGCGCGCGGCGGGCTGTACGCGCGCCTGTTCCGCGAGCGCGACGTCGACGATCGCGTCGTGCTGGCGACCGCGGAGCTCGACCCGTGAATCCCGCGGACGCCATTCGTCGGTCCGCGTCGCCGATCACCGCGATCAGCGACGAGCCGCGCATCGTGGCGGCCTTTCGCGCGCACGCCGGGGCGCTCGGTATCGAGCGTCCAGACGGCATCGAAGCTTGGCGCCTCTTCCCGCTCAAGGACGGACGCTTCGTCGTCGGCTACCGGTTCAGCGGTGCGCGGCGCCGAGCGGAATCGGGAGATCTGTTCGACGTCTACGCCGAGATCGGTCGCGATCCGGCCGCCGTGTCGGTGGCAGGCGAGGTCGTGCTGTCCGGCATCGACCAGGTCGCGTTCGTCCTGCCGAACGATCCGCAACTGCCGCGTCTGCAGGAGTTGATTGCGGGCAACGCCTTCGCCGCGGTCGAGGCGGCGCTCGCGCCGCCTGGTGTGCTGGTTGCCTACCGACCGCTTTCGCGCGCCACGCTGCGGGTCCGCTGCGTCGCGGGCGGCGAGGCGAGGCTGCGCGTCTCGGCGTCCGCGTCGCGCTACCACCGAATCGCGGCGCGCGCGCGGGCCGCCGCGTCGTTCGCGGGGGTCGCGGGCGGTCCGCGTTTTCCGCGGCTCCACCTCGAGCTGCCGTCGCACAACGCGCTGCTGATCGAGCATCTGTGCGGCACGCCGTTGAACCGGCGGCTGGGCCAGGTCACCGAATCGGACCTCGACGCGATCGCGGCGGCGCTGGAAGCGCTCGGGCGGTGCGACCCGGCAGGTCTCCCGCCGCACCACGGCATCGACGAGGCGGAGCGCACGGCTTGGATGCTCCGACGCGCCGCGGCAGCGCATCTCGAAGGCGACGTCGATCGACTGTTGGTGCTCCTGTTCGACCAGGCCGCCGAGCTCGACGTGCCGCCGCTCGTCCCGATCCATCGCGACCTGCACGACAAGCAGATCGTGTTGAACGGCGAGTCGACGGCCGGCTTGCTCGACAGCGACATGCTCGCGGCCGGCGACCCCGCGCTCGACGTGGCGAACCTCGCGGTCCACTTCGAGCTGCGCGAGCTGCAGGGCGAGCTCGCTCCGGGAGCGGGCGAACGGCTCGCGCGCGGATTCCTCGCGACGTGCGCTGCGCGCCGGCTGAGCGCGGCCGGCCCGCGTCTCTCCTTCTTCTCCGCGTGCGCCTGGCTGCGGCTCGCCGGCGTCTACGCGCTGCGGTCGCGCGGCAGGTCACTGGTGCCGCACCTGCTGGCGCGCGCGCACCGCCAACTCACCTTGTCCTGAACAGGAGCTACCGATGTCCCGCATCCGATCGTTCGTGGCGTTCTTCGTCCCCAGTCTCGCGGTCGCGCTCGCGAGCCCGGCAGTTGCGCAGCTCACGCCGACGGTGGTGTCGGTGCACGAGAACGTGCCGGAGGCCGGCTCGGACGCCGGCTGGTCCGTCGCCGCCGGCGATCTCAACGGCGATGGCTACGCCGATGCGATCGTTGGCATTCCTCACGGCGACACCGGGCTCCTGGCCGACACCGGCCGGGTGTTGGTCCGGTTCGGTCCCTCGCTCAAGAACTCGATCACCGTCGTCGCGCCGGTGCCGCAGTCACCGGCCGGCTTCGGCTACGCCGTCGCGGTCAGCGACGTGAACGGCGACGGCATCGACGACCTCATCGTCGGCGCGCCCGACGAGCAGGTGTCGGTGGCGCTCACCGACGTGGGTCGCGCCTATGTGTTCTACGGACCGTCGCTCGCGGTCACGACCACGCTGTCGATGCCGACGCCGACCGCAGGCGCCGACTTCGGTCAGGCCGTGGCGGCAGGGGACGTCGACGGCGACGGCAAGGCCGAAGTCGTCGTGGGGGCTCCGGAGGCGGCGTCCGGCACCGCGCTGATCGGACGGGCCTACGTGTTCTCCGGCGGCACGCTCGCGCTGCGGAACACGCTCACCGACGCCACGCCGGCGGCGGGCGATCATTACGGCTGGGCAGTCGGTGTCGGCGACGTCGACGGCGACGGCAAGGCAGAGGTCGTGGTCGGCGCCCCGGAAGCGAACGCGGGGGCCGTGGTCGGCGGCGGACGGGTGCACGTGTACACGGCGCCCGCACTTACCTCGGTCCAAACGTTGTTCGAGCCGACGCCGGAGACCGGCGCGAACCTCGGCGAGACGGTCGCGCTCGGCGACATCAATGGCGACGGCCGGGCCGACATCGCCGCCGGCATCCCCGACGCGAAGGCGCTCGGAATCAATGACTCCGGCGAATGCGCCGTGTTCTTCGCGCCGAGCTTTGCATCGTCCGTCGTCCTGGGCGAGCCGGTGGTGGAACTCGGCGCGGACTTCGGTTTCTCCGAGGCGATCGGCGACGTGGACGGCGACGGCTTCGGCGACGTCGTGATCGGTGCGCAAGACTCCACCGCGAACGGCGAGGCCGACGCGGGCGAGGCGTTCGTGTTCTTCGGCCCGGCGCTGACGACGTTCGCCGCGCTCGTGCCCGACCCGGTCCACAACGGCGATGACTTCGGCTACTCGAGCGCAACCGGTGATTTCAACGGCGACGGTCTGATGGATCCGCTGATCGGCGCCAAGCAGGGCGAGCCGGGCGGCGTGGTCAACGAAGGCCGCGCGTTCGCCTTCATCCAGTCGCGTCGATTCAAGGTGTCACCGCTCGGCGTCTCCGCGGCGGCGGGCGGGCCGATCAGCTTCGAGCTCGAAGGCGGCGCGGCGGCCGCGCACCGAAACTACGCGATCCTCGGCTCGACTCTTGGTTCGTCGCCGTGCTTCACGATCGGATCGGTGTGCGCGCCGATCCACATCGATCCGGTGTTCACGCCGTTCCTGCTCAACAACAGCGTCATCGCCGGCTCGATCGGGACCTTCGGCGGTTCGGGCAAGGCCGTGGCGGGGACGTTTCTGCCCGCGGGCGTCGCGACGGCGGGAGTCGGCCTCCGCTTCACCTTCGCGTGGCTCACGACCAACCCGTTCAACATCGCGTCGCAGAGCGTCGTGTTCGAAATCGTGCCCTGAGGCACGCCGAAAGGAATGAACCATGTGGAAGGCACTACCCATTCTCGTGCTCGCGTGCGCGACCGGTGCGAGCGCGTTCGCGGCGACTCGAACCGTCCAGTCCGGCGAGACGATCCAGTCGGTGATCGACCAGTCGGCGCCGGGTGACGTCGTGAAGGTCCCGGCCGGCGTCTGGCTCGAGAACCTCGTGATCGACGCCACCAAGACCGGCCTCGTGTTGCGCGGCGTGGGACCGCGCGGAGGCGTCGTGATCGACGCCCGGCCGCTGGCCCCGACCGGCTCCGGCCCCGGCATCCGGATTCTTGCGCCGAACGTTCACATCGAGAACCTGACGGTGCGACACGCGCGCTCGACGTCGTCCCTCCCCGGCACCGGCATCGACGTGGCCGCGGACGGGATCGAGCTGCTCGACGTCGATGTGACGCGCTCGCAGAGCGACGCGATCGCGGTGGTCGGCGCCGGTTTTTCTGCCACCGGCTGCAACCTGGTAGGGAACACCCGAGCTGCGACGATCACGGGAGCCGGCGCTCGCTTCACCCGCTGCGAGATCGCGCGTTGTGGCGACCGCGGCATCTCGATCACCGGGGACGACGCGGTAATCGATCACTCTCGCGTCACGTCGGTCGAGGACGGCGAGGGCATCGTCGTGGTCGGCGCCCGAGTGACGATCCATCGCTGCTACGTGCTGCGCACCGCGCTCGACGGCATCAAGATCACGGGCGACGGCGCCGTGGTCGACCGGAACGAGGTGCACTGCACCATCGAGAAGGGCATCCGCGTGTCCGGCTCTGCGTTCCTGGTCACCGGCAACGACGTGTCGAAGATCTTGAAGGGCGGCGATGGGATCCGCGTGCAGAACGCGACGTCCGGCGAAGTCACCGACAACAACGTGGAGTGGTGCCTCGAGAACGGGATCGAGGTCACCGGCAGCACCGGGGTTTCGATCCGCAACAACCACGTGTCCGAGTGCGCTTCCGAGAAGGAGCCGTCGATCCAGATCAGCAGCAGCAGCATCACGGTGGACGGCAACGTCGTGGTCGACGGTCAGGGTGACGGTATCCGCGTCGCGGGCGACGACAACGTCGTCTCGGGCAATCGCATCCGCCGCTGCCTCGAGGACGGTATCGACGTCAACTCCGGGAACGGCAACACCGTCGACGGCAACATCATCAAGGACTGCCACGCCGAAGGGCTCGAGAACAACGGCTCGCTGACGTTTTCGAGCAACAACGTGTGCGCGGGCAACCGACTCGACTACGCCAACAGCGGGACGTTCGCGACCGACGTTTCCAACACGTTCGACACCGGAGGCGAATCGTCGGCGCCGCAGATCGACGATTGAGCGGCCCATGCGCGTCGTGATGCTGGTCGCAGATCCCGGGATTCCACTCGCCGGGATGAAGGGCGCTTCGCGCCACGTGCGCGAGGTCCGCGCCGCTCTCTCGCGCCGCGGCCACGATGTGTACGTCGTGGCCGCGGCGGTCGGCGCAGCGGGCGAGAGCGAGCGCGTGATCCCGATCCCGGCCGACGTTGCGCACGGATCGGAGCGGTCGCGGGCCGCGCAGTCGTGGGTCGCGGACCACTCGGCCGAGATCGCGCGCCGGATCGGCGGCGCCGACCTGTTGCTCGAGCGGCTCGCGCTGTATCCGTGCGCCGGATCCGGGCTCGCAAGCGATCTCGGCGCGGCGCATCTGCTCGAAGTGAACGCGCCGCTGGCCGAAGAATCCGCGCGCTACCGGGGATTGGCCGACTTCGGCGCCGCCGAAGCGGCCGAGCGCAAGGCGATCGGTGCAGCCGACGGCATCGTCGCCGTCTCGCGCGCATTGCGCGATCGCGCGATCGCGCTGCGCGGGTCGGTGCGCGGCGTCCTGCATCTGCCGAACGGCGTCGACGTCGCCGCGTTCGCCGCCGGCTCCGGCGCGCGCGCGGCGCGACGCGCCGAGCTCCGCGTGGGCGACACGACCTGCGTGGTTGCGTTCGTTGGCACGCTCAAGGCCTGGCACGGGGTGGAGCATCTGCTCGCGGCGTGCGAGGCGTCGATCGGTCGCCATGTCGATCTGCACCTGCTGATCGTGGGGGACGGGCCGGGGGCCGCCTCCTTGCGGCAACGCGCCGCCACCGGCGTGCTCGCCGCGCGCGTCACGTTCACCGGCGCCGTCGCGCCCGACCAGGTCCCGGAGTGGTTGGCCGCTGCCGACGTCGGCGCCGCGTTCTACCCCGCGCTGCCGGGCTTCTACTTCTCGCCATTGAAGGTTGCGGAATACGCCGCGGCCGGACTCGCGATCGCCCGCTCGCGACACCCCGACATCGACGACCTGGTTCCCGACGGCGCGACTTCTTTGTCGGCGGATCCGCACGACCTTGCCGGGTTCTCCGCGCTGCTCGACCGCCTCGCGGTGGATGCGGGCCTGCGCGCGTCGCTCGGGAACGCCGCGCGCAACCACGCGCTGCGCGCGCTCGATTGGGGCGTCAAAGTCGATCACATTGTGGAGTTGGCCCGGTCGCTCCCACGCCATCGCGCCGCCGCATCGGGGGCGTGAGCCGCACTGCGTGGTCGAGTGGCGTGTCCGCCCATGCGCCTCTCCATTCTCGACGCGATCGGCAACACTCCTCGGGTTCGGCTCGCGCGGCTGCCGGCGCCCGGCCCCGCGGACGTTGACGGAGGGGTTTGGCGAATCGCCGCCTCCGCCGCCTCCAGGCCGTTCTCGCACGCTGGCGAGCGGTATTGGCCGATTTGACGGCGGTGGCGGCGGTGGCGGCGATTTGCGCACCGGGCCCCCGCCCGGTCCCGCGCCCTCTCCCGAACCCGAACTCGGGCCCGGACCCCGCTCCCGCTCCCGACATCAACTCCGCGGCGCCCGTCGTCCACCGTCCGTTCACGAACATTCACCAGGTTGTCCTCAGAATGAATATCAATTCTTTCTTGCGCGAATCCGATGAATAACTATTCTTCCGCGCCATGTCATCGACCGACGAACGCCGTGCCGCGATCAAGGAGCTCGTGATGAGCGAGTCGATCGCCAGTCAGGAGGAGCTCGGCTCGCGCTTGAAGAAGCGCGGCTTCGAAGCCTCCCAGCCGGCGTTGTCGCGCGATCTGCGCGCGCTCAAGGTCGCGAAGCAGGATGGCGTGTACCGCGTCACCGAGGATCTCAACGTCACGCCGCTCACGTCGTTGAAGAGCTTGCTGCGCGGCGTGGAACCGGTGTCGCATCTCGTGATGATCCACTGCGAGCCGGGCGCCGCCTCTGCCGTCGCGCGCGCGCTCGAAGCGGAAGAGATCGACGGCCTCGTCGGCTCCGTCGCCGGCGACGACACCGTGCTGGTGGGCGTCGCGTCCGAAGCGGCGGAGCGTCGCGTGAAGCGCTGCGTCACGGACCTGTTGGTCTGACGCGGCGCGATCGAGACACGGAGAATCCCATGCGAGTCCTGTTGGCCTATTCGGGCGGCCTCGACACTTCCTGGCTCGTCGCGTGGCTCACGCGCGAGAAGCAGGCCGAAGTCACGGCGCTCACCGTCGACTGCGGCGGCTTCACGCAAGAAGAGCACGCCGAGATGAAGTCGCGCGCCCTCGCGCTCGGCGCGAAGGAGCATCGCGTCGTCGACGCGCGCGCCGAGATGTTCGACCGCGTCATTCGCTGGTTGATCGCGGCGAACGTCCGGCGCGGCGGCGTCTACCCGCTGTGCGTCGGCGCCGAGCGCGGCCTGCAGGCCGAAGTGCTCGCGCGCGTCGGCCAGGAAGGAAAGTTCGACGCGGTCTCCCACGGCTGCACCGCCGCGGGCAACGACCAGGTTCGCTTCGAAGCAGCGCTCGCCACCATCGCGCCGGACCTCGCGTCGATCGCGCCGGTCCGCGATCTCGGCGTCAGCCGCGAGGACGAGCGCCGATACCTCTCCGAGCACGGACTGCCGGTGCCGCCCGCGGGCGGCAAGTACTCCGTCAACGCCGGTCTCTGGGGCCTCACGATCGGCGGCGGCGAGCTGCTCGACGCCGCGCTCGCACTGCCCGAGGACGCGTGGCACTGGACGAAGGGCGGCGGCGAGGGCGCGGGCTCGAAGGCGATCACCATCGCGTTCGAGAACGGCGTCCCTGTCGCGCTCGACGGTGCGCGCGCGCGTCCGATCGACCTCGTCGAATCGCTGAACCGCGCGGCCGGCACGTTCGGCGTCGGCCGCGGCTACCACCTCGGTGACACCGTGCTCGGCATCAAGGGCCGCATCGCGTTCGAAGCGCCCGCGGCGCTCGTCCTCGTCGAAGCGCACCGCGAGCTGGAAAAGCTCGTGCTCACCGAAGAGCAGCGCTTCTGGAAGGACCACCTCGGCGACGTGTACGGCCGGAGGTTGCACCAGGGCCTCTTCCACGACCCGTTCCAGCGCGATCTCGAAGCGTTCTTCGCGTCGAGCCAGTCGCGCGTCACGGGCACTGCCAAAGTTCGTCTGTCCCACGGGCAGGCGATGGTCGAGGGCGTCGCGTCGCCGTTCTCGCTCATGACGGCGAGCGACGCGAAGTACGGCGAGCGTGCGTCGAAGGGGGCCGACCCGGCCGCTGCGCGCGCGCTCGGCCGCGTGCTCGCGGAGCCAGCGCGGCTGCACCAGCGCGCGGGCTCGGCGACGAAGGAGGTCTCCCGATGAAGCGAGTTCTCCTCGACAAGATCGCGTCGGTCACGCGACGGCTCGAGCTGTCGCGCCACGCCGTGCTCGGCGACGAGATCCCCGCCGCCGAAGGCACGGTGATCGCGGCGCGCGTGCTCACGGCGAAGACGACGTACAACACGCTCGAAGACGTGCACGGCCCGGGGATGGACGTAGGCCCACCAGTAGATCTGTTCGAGATACCGGGGGATTCCGGGAGAGGCGTCGGGATGCACGACGGTCGACCGTGCGACGACCGTCGCGTCGCTGCGCTCGGACGGACGTGCGTTCCTGCGCGTCCCGCGCTCGTCGGCCGGGTAGGTCGATCGTGTCATCTGGATTCGAGACTGCGCAACGTCCGTTCCTGCC
>CAZOLL010000074.1:7841-12990 GCA_964580365.1 uncultured Phycisphaeraceae bacterium | reverse complement strand
TGCGCAACGTCCCGATCACGCACGAGGAAGAGCTGAAGGCGAAGATGGCGAAGGCGCCGTCCGCGCTCGCGAAGATCGACCTCGTGCTGGACTACATGCGCTCGATCGACCAGGGCCATGCCACCGACGAGGCGTTCCTCGCCGAGTGCGCGAACGACCTCGCCGCGATCGCCGGCCCCGAGAGCAAGGAGAAGGCCGCGGCGCTCGTCGCGGCGGCGGTGCTCGAGGACCTGGTTCGCCTCACCGGCGGCAAGCTCGGCCTCACGGTCGACCCGCAGACCGTGCTCGCGCGCGTCGACCCGTCGATCGACCTCGCGCTCGTGCTCGGCGACGAAGAGCTCGCGCGCCTCGCGCTCGAGTACGTGCGCAAGAACGGCCCCGACCGCTGGTCGAAGGCCTACGCCGCGTCCCTGCCGTCCGCGCCGGGCCGCCTCGCGGAAGCGCTCGCCCGCGAGCTGATCCAGGAGAAGAAGAGCGAAGACCTCGGCGCCGCGATCGCCGCGATCCTCGCGTCGCCCGACCGCTTCGGCGACGGCCTGCTGTGGCTCTGGAAGGCCGCCTCGTCGAACCAGCTCGAAGGCGTGCAGGTCAAGGTCGACCTCGCGAACATCTCGCTGGTCATGCTGCGCTGCCTGAACCGCTGGGCGCGCACCACGAAGGTGACGCTGACCGACGCGCAGCGCTCCGTGATGCCGCGCATGCGCCAGGCGCTCCAGTCGAACGACTACCGCGCGATCGACGCCGTGCTCGACAAGACCTCCGCGATGGAAGCCATCGCGATCTACCGCGAGGTCGTGAACAACCAGGGCCTCACGGACGGCAACATCGTCCACCTCGAGGAGCGCCTGAAGGCGAAGCACCGCGACGCGATCCTCGGCAAGAAGGAGCTGTGGGACGAGGACGCCATCTTCACCACCGCCGCGGGACTGCGCCGCCGCCAGAAGGAGTTCGACCAGCTCGTGAACGTCGAGATGGTGAAGAACTCCGAGGCGATCGGCACCGCCGCCGGCTTCGGCGACCTCTCGGAGAACGCGGAGTTCACCGCCGCGCTCGAACAGCGCGACTTCCTCTCGCGTCGCGCCAACGAGATCAACGAAGAGATCCGCAAGGCGCAGGTGATTCCGGCCGATCGCATCACGACCAGCCAGGTCACGCTCGGCACGAAGATCCGCGTGCGCGAGACCGGCAAGGACAAGGTCGAGGAGTACACCTTCCTCGGCCCGTGGGACGTCGACCTCGACCACGGCATCTACTCCTACCTCGCACCGTTCTCGCGTTCGTTCCTCGGCCGGAAGCGCGGCGACGTGGTGGAAGCGACCGGCGAAACCGGCGTGCGCAAGCTCGAGATCCTCGACATCACGCGGTGCGAGTTGCCGGAATAGGGCGCGGATCGGGTGCGGCGGACGGCTCCTACAGCCCCCGCATCCACCCGTCCCGAAAGGGCGCGGCGTCCGGGTCCGCGAGCACCTCGTCGAGCGCGGCGACGATCGCGGGCTTGTCCTTCGGCAACGTGCCCCCGAACGCGAGCCAGTTGCTCGCGTGGTTCGAACGGAAGATCGTGCCGTCAACGTCGAGCGCGGCGACGAACTCGCGCAGCGCAGCGGCGCTCTCGAGCGGAGTCGGCTCGACGAACTCGCCGCGCGACGCCTCCTCGAACAACGGCGTGCCCTCGACGGGCGTCAGCACCAGCGTCGACACGAACCGCGGGCGGATCGCGTTCACGACGCGCGCCGACTCCTTCGCATGCTCGCGCCACAGCGCGCGGCCGCCGGCGCCGAGCAGGATCATCGTCGAGAGCCTGACTCCCGCCTCGGTCGCCTTGCCGGCCGCCGCGATCATCGCCGCGGAGTCGACGCCCTTCGCGATCCGCGCGAGCACCGCGTCGTGCCCGCTCTCGATGCCGAGGTAGTACTGCGTGAGCCCGAGCTCCTTCAGCTTGCGCATCTCGTCGACGCTGCGCACCTGCAGCGCCTGCGGCGACGCGTAGCACGACACGCGCGCGAGGTCGGGGAACGCGTCTCTCAGCTTCACGAGCAGTTTCTCGAGGTGGCTCGCGCGCGCGATCAGTGCGTCGCCGTCCGCGAGGAACACCTTGCGCGACCAACTCGTGCCGGCGAGCTCTTCCTTCGCCCAGTCGATCTCGCGCTCGACATCGGCGAGTGGGCGGATGCGGAAGCGCTTGTCGCGGTACATCGCGCAGAACGAGCACTCGTTGTACGAGCAGCCGATCGTCACCTGCAGGATGAGCGACTCCGCCTCGGACGGCGGGCGGTAGAGCGTGCCTTCGTAGCGGATGGTCATGGCGCGCTCTCAGTATGGCGTCCGCGACCAGCTCTCGTCATCGGCCCCTGTCACCGGACGGCTCGACCCGCAAGAGCTTGCCGCGACCCGGGCGCGTTGCGACGATCGCGCCATGAGCGATACCGCCGCTGCCGGGGGCGACGCGGACGTCGAACCTGCCCCGCCCGATCCGACACTCAGCGCTCTTCCGATGCCGCCGCCGCCACCGCCTGGTCCGACGGGTGAGCGCGAGCGCGTCGTGTTCTGGGACGTCTTGCGCGGCGTCGCCGTGCTCGGCGTCCTCCTCGCGAACATCCCGTGGATGACGCTCGCGCGCCACGTCGCGACTGAGGGTGAAGGGAAGGACCCGGAGCTCATCGACCGGCTCACGAAGAACTTCGTGTTCTTCGTCGCCGACGCGAAGTTCATCACGACGTTCTCGATCCTGTTCGGCGCCGGCTTGATGTGGATGAGCCTGCGCGCGTCCGAGCGCGGAGCGAAGTTCGTCCCGACCTACACGCGCCGGCTGTCCGCGTTGCTCGGCTTCGGCCTGATCCACGGCACGTGCATCTGGTTCGGCGACATCCTCACGACGTATGCGCTCACCGGCTTCCTCGCGATCGCGTTCCACCACCGCCGCGTGAAGACGATCGCGATCTGGACAGCCGCGCTGTTCGTCTTGTCGGTCGCGCTGTGGAGCATCCTCCCGCTCTTGCGGTCCGACGGCGGCGCCGAGCCGCCCGACCCGAGCGCGCGCATCGCCGAGATCCGCGACACCTACTCGTCGGGCGACTTCCTGCGGATGGTCGGCGCGCGCAGCGACGTGTTCTTCACGTGGCTCGTGATGATGATGATCTTCTTCACGCCGCGCACGCTGTCGATGTTCCTCATCGGCATGCTGCTGGTGAAGTCGAGCATCTTCACGAAGCCGGCGGAACACCGGACCTTCTACCGGCGCGCGTGCTTCATCGGGATCCCGCTCGGCGTCGCGTGTCACGTCGTCGCCTTCGCGGCCGACGCTCTCGAATGGCCGGCGCGCCACTCGATCGAGGGTTTCCTGTTCGGCATCGGCAGCCTCGCGCAGGCACTCGGATACATCGGCGCGATCCAGATGTGGACCGAGTCGTCGCTGTGGGCGGCGCTGCGCGCGCGGCTCGCGGCGGTCGGGCGCATGGCGTTCACGAACTACCTGATGCACAGCGTGATCACGGGCATCGCCTTCAACTACTGCGGCCTGTTCGATCGCATTACGCGCTGGCAGGGGCTGTTCGTCGTCGCGGCGATCTACGGACTGCAGCTCTGGTACAGCCCGCTGTGGCTCGCGCGCTTCCGCATGGGACCGCTCGAGTGGATCTGGCGCACGCTCACCTACGGCAAGCGGCCGGCGTTCGTGCGCGCAGCCGTGCCGCTCAGCGCTCCACCGGAAGCGACGCCGCCTCCCATGCCCTGAATCCTCCGGCGAGGCTGATCGGATCGCCCGGCACGTCGAGCCACTTCAGCGTGCGCGCCGCGGTCATCGAGCGGACGCCGCCGAGGCACGACAGCACGGCCGGAGGATGCGCGCGCAGCTCGGCCACGTGGAACCCGAGCTCGCCGAGCGGGACGTTGCGCGCGCCGGTGATGTGCGACGCGCGGTACTCCCACTCGTCGCGCACGTCGATCCACGCGCCGTCCGCGACGACGCGCGCGCGATCGTCCTTCAACTCGGCCGCGGTGCGCTCGCGGATCTTCGCCGACGCCGTCTCGGCGCCGCCGTGCCCCGCGCAGCACGCGACCGTCGGCCCGGCGTCGCCCGACGGCAGGTCGGGGCGTTCGGACACGTTCGTCGCGAGGATCGCGTCCACGTCGGGCGTGTTGCCAGCACCTTCGGTGACCGCGAGCGCTCGCGCGTAGGCCGCGCCGTCTTCGTGGCGGAGCGCGGGGTTCTTCTTCCGCTCCGCGCCGATCGTGCTGAACAGCACGTCGCGGTAACCGTGCCCCGGCAGAACGACGGTTTCGTCGGGGAGCGTCATCAACCGTCGCGTGACCGAGTCGAACAACCGCGTCGGGTCGCTGCCCCTGAAGTCGGCGCGCGCCAAGGCGCCCGCGAACAGCGAGTCGCCCGTGACGACGATGCCGTGGCCGAAGAGCGCGATCGAGTCGGGCGTGTGGCCGGGCACCTCGATCACTCGGAAGCGCAGCGCGCCGACCTCGATCGTGTCGCCGTCGCCGACGCGCGTGATCGGCCGACGCACGCCCGTGTGCCGCGACATGAAAACGGGGATCCCGCGCGCGAGCCATGCGGTCGAGTCCGACAGGTGGTCGGCGTGCGTGTGCGTGTCGAGCGCGGCCGTGAGCGTCCAGCCGAAGTCCGCGAGCGCCTTGTCGTACGCGGCCGCGCGCCCCACCTTCGGGTCGACGAGCAGCGCCCGATTCGTGCTCGGGCACGCAATGAGCCACGACTGGCAGCCGGAGTCGACGAACGCCTTGATCCGCGGGTGCGATGCGTGTGCCATCGCGCCATGATCGTCGAGCGATTCGACCGGGGCAAGTCCGCGGACGGCGCGCCGATCTCCGGCGTTCGTCTCGTGAACGCGCGTGGCTCTGTTGCGGAGTGGATGGACTTCGGCGCGACGCTCACGAGCCTCGCGATCGCCGACGCGGGCGGCACGCTCCATGAGGTCGTGGTCGGGCTCGATCGGCTCGAGGATTGGCTTCTCCCGCACGCCTACTTCGGCGTCGTCGTCGGCCGCTACGCCAACCGCATCGCGAACGCGCGCTTCACGCTCGACGGCGTCGAGCATGGGCTCGCGCCGAACGAAGGGCGCCACCAGTTGCACGGAGGCCCCGGTGGTTTCTCGCGGAAGCGTTGGACGCTCGAGACGCGGCC
>CAZOLL010000074.1:0-7831 GCA_964580365.1 uncultured Phycisphaeraceae bacterium | reverse complement strand
CATGGTCGAGCACTACGCCTCGCCCGCGTACACGCGCTGGCTCGAGACGCGGCCGGACGCGCTTCAGTTGCGGCTGCGCTCCGAGCACGGGGACCAGGGCTTCCCCGGGACGCTCGACGTCGCGCTCGACGTGACGCTGCGCGACGACGACGCGCTCGTCATCGAGGAGCGCGCGACCACCGACCGGCCGACCGTCGTGAGCCTCGCGTTCCACCCGTACTTCAACTTGAAGGACGGCGGCGCGAGTTCCGCGCTCGACCACCGGCTCGAGATCGCGGCCGACTCCTACACGCCCGTCGACGCCGAGCTGATCCCGCGCGGCCCGCTCGCTCCGGTCGCGGGCACGCGCTTCGACTTCCGCCGCGCGCGGCCTGTGTCGACCGGCGACTACGACCACAACTTCGTGTTGAACGGGCGCTCGCCGGCCGTGACGCTCGTCGACCCGGAGTCCGGGCGCGCGATGCGCATCACCACGACCAAGCCCGGTCTGCAGCTCTACTCGGGCAACGCGCGCGGCCTGTGTCTCGAGCCGCAGTCCTTCCCCGACTCGCCGAACCGCTCCGACTTCCCGAGCACGGTGCTCCGCCCCGGCACCGAGTATCGTCACGTGACCGTCTACGCGTTTTCCTCCGGAGTCGAACGATGAACCCGCGCCTCGCGGCACTGCTCCTCGCTCTCGCTTGCTCGGCCTGCACCGAGTTCCAGTACCGCGAACCGTCCGCGGCGCCGCCGTCGCCGTCCTCCGGGTCATCCGCGCCGACAGGCGATGCGCCATCGCAGCCCGGCACGCCGGCGCCGACGCAACCGACGCGCAGCGAGCCGCCGCGATCCGGCGACCCGTTCGAGGATGCGCGCCGCCAGATCGAAGCGGCGCAGAACCTCCCGCTGCCCTCCGGTAACTACCGCGTCGACGTGAACCGCATCTGGCTCTCCGAGCAGGACTCCTCGACGGTCAGCGCGATGTTCGGCTGGAAGGACGACAACTGGGACGTGAAGGTCGGCAGCCCCGGCGCCGATCCTGGCTTCCGCGTCGCGGTCGCGAAGGGCGGCTTCACCGGCTCGATCGACGGCAACCTGCGCTCCGCGAAGAGCGCAAGCCGCGAGCAGACGTTCATCGTGACGGTCGCCGACTCGCCCGCGTCGATCCAGGTCGGACAGGTGCGCTTCGTGCAGCCGATCACCGTCGCCGGGATGAAGGGCGGCATCATCCTCCCCGCGGGCCAGTTCCTCGGCACGTCGCTGACGACGATCGTGCGCCCGGTTGGCAACGGCGTGGTGCAGGTGAGCTTGACCCCCGTGTTCTCGGCCGCGAACGGCGACCTCATCGAGCTGACGCAGATGACGACGACCGTGAACGCGCCGCTCGGGGCGTCGATCCTCATCGCGAACAACTCGACCTCGCACGACACCGTCGCGACGGCGCTGCTCTCGCGCACGTCGAGCCGCGGCACCGAGCAGGCCGTGATCGTGCTGAACGTCTCGGGCGGCTGAAAACCGGACCGCGCCTCCCCCACCCGCCGCGCACGCCGCCGCTTCTTCGAACGGCGCGCGTTGGTTAGCCTCGTCGCTTCGCCCGACTTCCTCACACCGACAACCCGGATCATTCGATGGATCGCTCGCTCGCCGCCCTGCTCCCGCTCGCTCTCGTGCTCGCACCCGCCGCCGTCGCGAAGACCTATCGCGTCCCGGCGCAGAAGCCGACGATCCAGGCCGCGATCGACGCGGCGGACGGCGACGACACGATCGTGATCTCGAAGGGGACCTACAACGAGAGCATCACGATCACCGGGAAGAGCAACATCGTCCTGAAGGGGCAGGGCAAGGTCACGATCGACGGCGGCGGCGCCGCGCACGCGATCACGCTCGACGGCTGCGACGGGATCACGCTGTCGAACATCCGCGTCCGCAACGCGACGACGTCCGGCATCTTCATCGACGGCGGCAGCGGGCATCGCCTGAAGAAGTGCCGCGGCCTCGCGGGCACGGCGCTCGCGATCGAGACGCTCGACGTCGCCGCATCGACGTTCGACCGCTGCAAGGTCGATGGCTCGACGACCGACGGCATCCTCATCGACGGCGAGGCGTGCCACGTCGTCGACGCCACCGTCTTGAACGTGACGGGCACCGGCGTGACTCTGCGCGGCCCGCGCCACGTGTTCGAGAAGTCGCACGTCGAGGCGGCCGGCATCGGCCTCCTCGTGCAGGACGGCACGCAGCCCGCCACCGGGTGCATCGTGGACGAGAACGAGTTCGTCGACTGCGTCACGAACGCGATCTCGTTCGAGTGCTTCCGCAGCGTGATCCGCGACAACGAGATCTCGGGCTCCGGCGGACCGGCGATCCTGGTGAACGGCAGCGGCAGCGAGAACGTGATCGAAGAGAACCTCGTCACGGACTCGGGCAACCGCGCCATGTCGATCCTCGGCGGGCGCAACGAGCTGATCCGCAACGTCATCGACGGCGCCGCGGTCGACGGCATCGGTCTGATCGGCCCCGAGTCGAGCGGCAACCTGGTGTACGCGAACGACTGCATGAACTGCACGAACTACGGGTACTTCGTGCAGGGCGACGGCAACTCGGTGATCGCGAACGACGCGTCGTCGAACGGGCTCGACGACTACCTGAACTTCGCCAGCGAACCGACCAACCTGACGCTCGCGAACACGTTCGACCTCGTGATGTCGACCGGCAGCACGATCCAAGTCCCGACGGACCAGCCGACGATCGCGGCGGCGCTCGGCGTTGCGATGACGAACGACGTGATCGAGCTGGCGCCCGGGACCTACGCCGAGGAGATCGACCTCACCGGAAGGTCCGATCTGACGATCCGCGGCGCGGGCCCCGGCGACTCGATCATCGATCACGTGGACGGCATCACGATGTCCGGCAGCGGCAACATCGTCTTGAGCCAGCTCGTCGTGCGCAACGCGGGAATGATCGCGGTCACCATCGCTTCGTCCGACCGCATCCTGCTCGACCGCGTGCGCGTCGAGAACGCCGGCCCGAAGAGCGTCAACGCCACGGCCGCGAAGCGCGTCCGACTGATCGACTGCAACTTCGCCGACACGGTCTCGCTCGACGTGCAGGCGGCGTTCGTCGACGGCTGCTCGATCGACGGCGCGGATCAGGGCATCGAGCTGTTCGGCCGCCATCTCGTCGTCAACTCCGCGACACTGCAGAACATCGGGAGCATCGGCATCAGGATCGGCAGGCCGGCGCCCACCTCGTTCGGGATCGTCGTCGACGGCTGCACCATCGCGGCCGCGCAGGACGGCATCGAGGTGTTCGACTCGACGTCGTCGATCGTCGTCCGCGAGAACACGATCGGCCCGACGCCCGCGAACGGCATCGACGTCGACAACGGTGCGCCCGGCGTGATCATCTCGCACAACTCGCTCGTCGATTGCGCGTTGAACGGCGTGCTGGTCCTCGACGAGGAGAACGTCCTGTTCGGCAATTCGGCGAAGCGCGGCGGCAACGGCTTCCGCACGCTCGGCGTCGACGCTTCGGGCAACACGCTCGCCGGCAACCGCACCAAGAAGGTGACGCTCGACGGGTTCTCGATCGAAGGCTCGAAGAACGCGGCGATCGGCAACAAGACCAAGAAGACGGGCAACTCGCCCTACGTCGACAACAACCCGGGCGGCGCCAACCTCGCGCTCGACAACCAGTTCAAGAGCTGAGGTTTTTCGAGTCGGGTTCGCGGGGTCGATCGCGTCCGGAGCCTTGAACCGCTCCGGAGGCCCCGATGATCCGTTCGTTCGTCTTCGCCGCGTCGCTCGCACTCGCGCTCCCGTCGCTCGCGCACGCCGGCGTCATCCGCGTGCCGGCGGACTTCACGACGATCCAGCCCGCGATCGACGCCGCGTCGGAGGGTGACACGATCCAGGTGAGCGCGGGCACCTATCCGGGGGCTCTCAAGATCGAGAACCGCGCCGGAATCGCGCTCGTCGGGAAGGGCAAGGTCGTGATCGACGGACAGAACGAATTGCTCGCGCTCGACCTGTTCGGTTCGCACGACATCACGTTGCGCGGACTCACGGTCGTGAACGGACTCTCCGCAGTGATCCGCCTGTCGAAGTGCGATGCCGTCGTCGTCGAGCGCTGCGCCGCGCTCGGAAACACGAAGGCGGGTTTCTTCCTCCAGGGATCGTCGGGTTGCCGTCTCGACAAGTGCCGCGCGACCGGAGGGTTCGCCGGCTTTGCGATGATCGGCAGGGGGAACCGCCTGGTCGCGTGCCGGGCGAAAGACGTGAAGGTCGGATTCAACGTCTCCGGCGACGACTGCGTGCTCGAGTCGTGTCGCGTGACCGACGGTACGACCGGTCTCGTGTTCAACGGGTCGAACGGCGCGCTCGTCAACGGCTGCCGCATGTCGCGTCTTGACGGCAACGGCGTGGAGTTCGGAGAGGCTGCGAAGAACTCGGTCCTGCGCGGGTCGACGATCTCCGACTGCGGCGGCGCCGGCATCGTCACGAGCGAGACGAGCGAGACCTGCCTCATCGAGAACAACGTGATCCGCGAGACCGGGGAGGCGGCCGTGTTCATCGTCGGCGCCGCCTCCACGTTCCGCGAGAACACGATCGAGAACGCCGGCGGCGACGGCTTCGCGTTCGAGGATGACCTTCCGGAGTTCAACCTGCTGCTCGGCAACTTCGTGAAGGGCGCGGCCGGCGCCGGGATCCGGATGAAGGGCGTGTTCAACGCCGCGATCCTGAACCGCGTGAAGCAGGCGGCCGGCGGAACTCAGATCGACGAAGCGCTTCCCGCGGCGAAGAATCGCATCGTGCTCGAGCTGCCGAAGCTCGACGACCCGCCGACGGTGCGCGTCCCGCAGGATGCCCTGACGATCGCGAAGGCGCTCCAGATCGCGGGCGGCAGCGGCGTGATCGAGGTCGAGGCCGGCACCTACCCCGGGGACTTCGAGATCTCGGGCGCGACGTTGCTCTTGCGCGCGAAGGGCAACGTCGTGCTGCAAACCACGCTGCCGATCGCGTTGTTCAACGCGACGAACACGCGGCTCGTCGGCTTCACGATCGAGAGCACGGCGAGCGCCGCGGTGTCGATCGAGAACTCCCCGGGCGCCGCACTCGTCGATTGCCGCGTCGCGCCGGGGCCGGCGAAAGCGGTGGTGGTCAGCTCCGAGCTGGTCTTCATCGACGGCTGTCGATTCGATTCGGGTGTGTCGCTGTTCGGCATCGCGAACGTGCTGCGCGACACGCGGATCACGGGCGCGATCGGGACCGGCGTCGCAGTGGGCGGCTTCCAGAGCGTGATCGACGGCTGCCGCATCGTCGACTGCACGGGCGACGGCGTGAGCGTCCAGGCCGGAAACGACATCGCGGCACTCATCGCGATCCTCCGCAACCGGATCGAGCCCGGCGGCGCCGGCGTGTTCGTCGACGGTCTCGCGCCGGTGCTCCTCGTCGAGGACAACAAGATCACGGGCGACGCGATCGGCGGCGTCGTGCTCGACACGTCCGAGGACGCCGTGTTCGTCTTCGCGAACAAGCTCCTCGACTCGTCCCTGGTCGGCATCGACGCGGCCGCGTCGTTCAGCGTGCTCGCGTTCAACAAGATCAAGGGCGCGGCCCACGGCATCTCGCTGCAGTCCGTGGCAACCGAGACGCTCCTGTTCGGGAACTCGGTGTCCGGCGCCGGCGTGGCGGCGATCGAGCTCTTCGGCTCCGAGAACGCGGCGATCGCAAACCGTGCGAAGGGAACGCCGGGCAACGCCTTCACCGAGCAGTCGGTGGGGACGAACGTCCTGCTCGACAACGTGTCGAAGCCCTGACGAGCGCGGACCTCAACCCGCTGAACGCCCGCCGCGACGGAAGATCCGGCCGAGGTCGTCGAACAACGAGTACGCCACCGGCGTGACGAGCAGCGTGAGGAGCAACGACAGGGTCTGCCCCCCGACCACGACGACGGCGACGGCGCGCCGCTCCTCCGCGCCCGGCCCGGAGCCGACGGCGAGCGGCACCATTCCCATCACGAGCGCGAGCGTCGTCATCAAGATCGGCCGCAATCGGTCGCGGTTCGCCTGGAGGATCGCCGCCGCGCGCTCCATGCCGCGCGCGCGCAACTGGTTCGTGTGATCGATCTGCAGGATCGCGTTCTTCTTCACGACGCCGAAAAGGACCAGCATGCCGAGCGCGGAGAAGAGGTTGAGCGTGTTGCCGGTGAGCCACAGCGACAGGAGCGCGAACGGGAACGAGAGCGGCAGCGACAACAGGATCGTGAACGGGTGCACCAAGCTCTCGAACTGCGCGGCGAGCACGATGTACATCAGGACGATCGAGAGCAGGAACGCCCACACGAACTCGTCGAACGTGCGCTCGAGCTCGCGGCCGCGGCCGGAGATGCGCGTCGAGTAGGCCGGCGACATCCCGAGCGCGGCGGTCTCGTCCTTGAGCCACTGCAGGCGATCGGCAAGCGCGAAACCCGGCGCGACCTGCGCGCGCAGGCTGACCTGCCGCTGGCGGTCGAGGTGGTCCACGCGCGAAGGACTGTCGCCCGGCGAGAGTCGCACCAGGCTGTCGAGCCGCACGAGTCGCTGGTCGCCGCCCTTCCGGCTCGGCACGAACAACCGCTCGATCGTCTCCTGGTCGCTGCGGTCCTCGGCGCGGAGTCGGATGCGGACGTCGTACTCCTCGGCGAACTCCGGGTCACGGAAGCGCGACACGCGCTCGGCGCCGCCGACCATCACGCGCAACGCGGTCGCCACGTCCTCCACGTCGACGCCGAGGTCGGCCGCGCGCGCGCGATCGACCTGCGCGCGCAGCTCGGGCCGGTCGAGCTTCAGCGTGATGTCCGCGTCGACGATGCCGCCGGACGCGATCGCCTTCTTCCTCAGCACTTCCGCGTTCGTCGCGAGCTCGCGCAGCTCGGGGCCGAGGATCGAGAAGTCGATCTCGAAGTTGCCGCCGCCGATGTTGAACGACGGCGCGTTGCGCACCGAGCAACGCAGGTCCTTCATCGCGGCGAGTCGGCGCCTCACGTCGAGCATCACGTCGCGCTGGCTGTAGTTGCCTTCGAACGCGCGGCGCGGATGCCCGGCGAGCGTCTCCTTGAACAGCCGCGGCAGCGAGAACAGCCGCTCCTCGTGCGGCGCGATGCGCACGTAGATGCTGCCGGTGTTGACGGCGTTGATGAAGTTGCCGCCGATCTGCCCGAGCACGTGCGTGACGCCGCGGGTCTCGCTGAGCGCCTTCTCCACCTGCGTCATCACGCCCTGCATGGCCACAAAGCTGGTGCCTTCGGGAGCGGTGACGTTGACGTCGAACTCCGCTTCGTCGACGTCGGTCGGGATGTACTCCTGCTTCACCATCCGATACAGCGGCGCGTTCGACCACAGCACGAACAGGACGAGGATCGCGACCAGCCAGCGCGCGCGCATCGCGCCGCGCAACACCGCGAGGTAGGCGCGCTCGAGAAACCCGTAGAACCCGCGCGCGCCGCCGCTCTGCGCGCGCGCGTCCCCCGGTCGCAAGAGTCGCGCGCTCATCGTCGGCGTCAGCGTGAACGAGACCAAGAGGCTCACGAGCACCGCGGCCGCCGCGGTGAACCCGAACTGGTAGAGGAAGCGCCCCGAGATGCTCGACATGAACGACACCGGGACGAACACGACCACCAGGCTGAGCGTGGTCGCGAGGACGGCGAGACCGATCTCCGCCGTCGCGGCGCGCGCCGCCTCCATCGGCGGCAGGCCCTTCTCCTCGACGAAGCGGAACACGTTCTCCAGCACCACGATCGCGTCGTCGATGACGATGCCGACCATCAGCACGAGCGCCAGCATGGTGACGCCGTTGAGCGTGAAGTCGAGCAGCCA
>CAZOLL010000073.1:0-13010 GCA_964580365.1 uncultured Phycisphaeraceae bacterium | reverse complement strand
GCCGCCGGGTCGTCGTTGATGTGCGTCTTGGTCGCGGCGTCGCAGAACTCCTCGCCGCGCGCGGACGGCGGCTCGATGCCCTGGAACTCGCCGACGTACTTCCACCACCGCGCGTTGAACTCGTCCTTGCTCAGGTTCGCGTCATACAGATCGTGCTCGAAGTGCGTCATGACGCCGACCGACCACGGCATGAACACGATTGACATCGTCGCGTTGTTCAGGAGCCACTGGATCTGGTCGATCGACTCGGACTTCGACAGGACGCCGACGTCCTTCAAGTAGGACTGCTGCGACGCCGCGAGCGAGATCAGCTCGCCGATGCCCTCGTGGTATCCGCGGTTCGCGCCGTCGCGCAGCAGGAGCGGCACCTCGGGGCGGGAATAGGACAGGTAGTAGTAGATGTGTCCGAGCTCGTGGTGGGTCGTCGTGAACCAGTTGAAGTCGTTCCGCACGCTCATCAGCGACCGGACATCCTGGTCGAGGTTCATGTGCCACGCGCTCGCGTGCGTGTTCTTCTTGCGCGGCGCGTCCGCCGGAAGATCCCACAGGTCGGAGCGCTGCCAGAACGTCGGCGGCAGCTTCTGGAACCCCATCGACACGTAGAACGCCTCGGCGCTCTCGATGATCTGCTGCGGCGTCCACTTCACGAAGCGCGAGTCGAGGTCGATGCCGTCGACGAGGCCCGGCCACTCCTGGCCCCAGCGGTTCGCGAGCCAGTGCGCCGGGATCTTCTCCGGCACCGGCTGGCCGTAGCGCTTGGCGAGCTGTCGCTTCGCGTAGCAGTGGAGCTGCTCGTACAGCGGGTGCAGCTCGGCCAGGATGCCGTCGAGCGTGGCGATCATCTCGTCGCTGGTCATCCCGTACTGCGCGACCATCAGCGAGAAGTAGCCGGGGTAGCCCATCTCCTTCGCGACCTGGTTGCGCAGCCCCTGCAGCTTCACGAGCCCGTCCTTCAATCCGGGGCCGATCGACTTCGCCGACTCCCACGCGCGGCGACGCTCGTCGAGGTCGGTCGACTTCGTCAGCACGTCGTCGATGTCGTTCGGCGTCACCGGCCGCGACGAACCGTCCTTCTGCTTCATCGTGAACGAGAAGCCGTTCATCGCCGCGCCCTGGCGCGCCTCCGCCTCGATGCGCGCCTTGACGACCTCGGGGATCGTGCCGGGGTTCTGCGCCGCGGCGAAGAGGATCGCTTCGAGCTGGCGCCACTGCAGCTCCGGCAGCCGGTTTTTCCGCTTCAGGAACTCCTTCGCCTTCTTGATCGTGTCGGCCGAACCGGTGAACGCTGCGGTCTTCTCGTCGGTCGCGATCGCCGCGTTCGTGTGCGCCTCGGTCACGTCGGTGACCGCGAGCCACTGCCCTTCCTGCGACGCGGTGTAGAGCGGCTGGTACTTCGCGTTGTAGTCGGCGAGGAACGCCGCGACCTCGGGGTCGGTGATCCGTTCGCGCGAGCGCAGTTCGTCCATCAGCGTGCACGAGAGCGGCAACGCGAACAGGGCGGCGCCGAGAGCGAGAAGGGGCAAGAGCGCCTGGATGCAGGAGCGGGGCATGGATCGGGCTCCGGACTTGGGGTCGGCATGGGAAGCGGGAGATGGTAGCGAGACCCGCCCGCAGCCGGATTCGCCGGGGGGCGAGCCGGCGTCGTTCCGTGCCTTCGGGTATCGGCCCCACCGGAGTCGTTCCATGAAGCCTCTCCTCTCGCAACTGCTCGGCGTTGTCGCGGTCGCGACACTCGCGACCGCCGCTCGTGCCGGCGACGTCAGCGTTGTCGTGAAGCACGGTGACCTCGTGCTCCAGGGGCACGACGGCGCGATCGATGCATCGATCGATCAATCCGGACTCGCGGCCGGCGAGTTCCGCATCACGCCAAACAGCGGCACCACGGTGAACGGCGCGGGATCGGCGCAGATCGTGACCGGCGTCACGCGCGACATGCGCGTGTCGCTCCCGAACAAAACCTCGTACCTGGGCGCGAACGCGGTCGACGTGCCGCGCGATCTGCGCGTGAAGATCGGCAAGCACAACAGCGCCTCGTTCAGCTTCACCGGCTTCATCGTCGGCCGCGACGTCCGCGTGGTGAACGACGGCGCCCTCGAGCTGCTCCTCTGGGAGAGCGACGTCGCGGGACGGGTCACCTGGAAGGGCGGCGCCGGCTTCGACGACCCCGACTTCCGTGGGCTCCACGTCGCTGGACCGATGAAGATCTCGCTCGGCGCCGGCATGAGCGTCTTCCGCTTCCTCGATCTGTCCCAGGCCGACCAGTCGCTCGAGGTCGACGCCGGCAGCGGCGAAGATCAGTTCCTGCTGGGAACGAGCACGATCGCGAAGGACCTCGAGATCGACGCGGGCGGCGGGACGAACGAGTTCATGGTGGACGGAATCGTCGCGATGCGCGACGTCCGGTTCAGCGGCGGCGGCGGCCCCGACACCGCGACACTGACTTCGATCGACGCGGGCCGTGATCTCCGCGTCACTCTCGGCGGCGGCAATAACTCCGCGATCCTGACCGACTGCTCGCTCGATCGCACGCTCTCCTACTCCGGCGGCAACGGCGTCGACATGGCGCATTTCGAGAACGTGCTCGGCGCCGACGACACGCGCATCGCGCTCGGCAGCGGCGGGAACATCCTGTCGTCCACGATGAACTTCACGATGCGCCGCCTCACGGTCACCGCGGGCGGCGGCCTCGACACGCTCGCGCTGCAGAACGTCACGTGCGAGACCGACTTTTCCGCGCTGCTCGGCGGCGGCGACAACCAGATGACGCTGACCACGGCGTTCGTCGGCGGCGATCTCTTGGTCAAGGCCGGCGCCGGCAACGACACCGTCACGGCGACGAGCCTGACCGTGATGGGAGCGTCGAAGTACAGGCTCGGCGGCGGGATGAACGCGCACCCTTGAGTGCGCGGAATCGGCAGGGGGCAGCAGTCGGGCGCGTCGTGACTTCGGACATCATCCACTGGAGCACTCCGATGAAGCTGTGGACCCGTTCGCTGATCCCCGCGCTCGTTTGTTTGTTCGGCTCCGTCCTCGCCGCGCCCGACTCGCGCGGCGGCGACGTCGGCATCGTCGTGAAGCACGGCGACCTGCGCGTCACCGGCAGCGACGGCGACGACGTCCTCACGATCGATCAGTTCGGTCCGTCGTCGTTCCGCGTGCAGCCCGGCGCCGGCACCACGGTGAACGGCGTCGCAAGCGCGGAGACGTTCGACGGGGTGGACCGGGACGTGAAGATCACTCTCGGCGAAGGCGCGAACACGCTGACGATCCAGAACGCCACGTTGCCGCGCGACCTCTCCGTCCGCGTTGGCGGCGGCGTCGACAAGGTGACGCTGTCCTCGGTGACCGTCGAACGCCACGTGCGCCTCGCGCTCGGCGCGGGCAACAACGAGCCGACGCTGACCGACACTCTCGTGAAGGGGAGGCTCTCGATCGCTGCTGGCGACGATGTCGACCTCGTGAAGCTGATGAACAGCCAGGTGATCGGTCTTGTCAATGCCCGGCTCGGGACCACGCTGGTGAACGCGGTCTACTTCGACGCCTGCATCCTCCAGAGTTCCTTCTCGATGAGGACCGGTTCCGCGAACGACGTGATCAACATCTACAACTCGACGTTGACCGGCAACTGCACTCTGCGGCTCGGCAACGGGGCGAACGTGGCGCACCTCTCGAGCTCCGAGTACTTCGGCGAAGTCCGTGAGGTCTGCGGGCCGGAGAACCCCGGATACAACACGATGACGATTCTGAACGGAGCGACGTTTCATCGCGACGCGCGCTTCGACTTCGGCGGCACCGGCACCACGATCAACGCGACGCAGGCGCAGTTCGTCCGCGACTGGATCGTGACCGCGTCGGAGGACGGCGGCGTCGAGGGCATGCTGTTCGGCCCGGTCACTGTCGGTCGCGACCTGCGCTTCTCGCTCGGCGGCGGCGACAACGTCGTGTGGGCGGACTCGGCGGTCGTCGGACGCGATCTCGAACTGCGCGGCCTCGACGGCAACGACCGGTTCACGCTGGCGAACTGCTCGGCGGGCCGCGCCTGCCGCGTGTCACTCGGGTCCGGCGCGAACACGATGAAGTTCGAGAAGACCGCGATCGACTTCTCCGCACGCTCGCTGCGCGTCGCGAGCGCCGGCGACGCCGACACGATCATGGTCGACCATGCGAACGTCGAGCGCGACGTCGACCTCCTGCTCGGTGCAGGCGACAACGTCGCGACCCTCTCGTGGCTCTCCGTCGGCGACGACCTGTTCGTTCGCACCGGCGATGGCGACGACACCGTGACGCTCGCGACCTCGCAGGTCGCGGGCAAGATCAAGATCCTGCACGGCGCCGGCAACGACGTCGTGCCGTGAATTCGTCGCTCCGGAGCTGATGCATGATCCGTTTCGAATCGCGGTCCGTCCTCGCCGTCGCCCTCGCCCTCCTCACGTCCACAGCCGCCGCTCGCGCCGGAGACCTCGTCGCGAGCGTCAAGCACGGCGACCTGCGGCTCGTCGCGAAGGGTGACGCAGTCACTTTCGCGATCGATCAGGTGGGCCTCTCGTCCAGCGAGTTCCGGCTGACGCCCAGCGCCAGCGACACCGTGAACGGCGCGACGACCGCTCAAGTCGTCGGCGGCGTCACCCGCGACGTCCGGTTCTCGGCGAAGCGAACGCTCATCGACGCAGAGTTCGTCGCCGTCACGATCCCGCGCGACCTGCGCGTCATGGTCGGCAAGAGCGGCGGCGGCACCGTCCTCGCGTCGACCTTTTCCATCGGCCGTGACGTGCGCGTAGAGGCCGAGGGCGGCCTCCAACTCGAGCTCTACACCGGCCCCGTCGGCAGACGCATCACGTCGAAAGGCGGGCGACGGTTCGACGCCGTCGACCTGCGCGGCGTGCACGTGGCGGAGGACGTGGACGTCGAGCTCGGCAACGGCGACTGCTTCTTCCAGTTCATCGAGGGGTGCGAAGCGGGCGGGACCGTCTCGGTGAAGGCAGGCGGCGGCGGCACCTCGATGACCCCGAGAGCGTTCTACGCCAAGAACTCGACCGTTGGCCGCGACCTGCGATTCGACCTCGCGGGCGGCGAGCACGACGTCCAGCTCGAGGAGATCACGGTGGGCCGCGACATCGAACTCGCGCTCGGCAGCGGTCACGACTCGGGCCTGCTCTCCGACTGGACCAGCGGCCGAGACGTCCGCATCGCGCTCGGCGGCGGCGACAACGAGCTGGCGGTCCTTGGCGGACAGCTCGAGCGCAACCTCGAAGTCACCGGCGGCAGCAGCAGCGACCAGCTCGTGTTCACCGACGTGCTCGGAGCCGACCGCGCGCATGTCGCTCTCGGTGCGTCCGACGACGCCGTCACGTTCAGCGCACCGTTCACCGCGCATGTCCTGACCGTCGCGACCGCCGGTGGCGATGACACGGTCATGCTCGCCGGGGTCACCGTCGAGACCGACGTAAGGTTGCTCCTCGCGAGCGGCGACAACGTCGCGAGCCTCGCGACGTCGTTCATCGGCGGCGACCTGCTCGTGAAGGCCGGCGACGGCAACGACACCGTCTCCGTGGCGGGCGACGTCACGATCGTGGGAGACGCCGAGTACCACACCGGCGGAGGCGCGGACTCCACGCCGTGAGCCCCTAAGCTCGCGGCGCATGCCGACCGACGTCGAGATCGCCGCCTCCGTCCCGCTCCGCCCGATCGACGAGATCGCCGCGAAGCTCGGACTCTCCGCCTCCGACCTGTTCCACTTCGGCCCGCACGTCGCCAAGGTCGACGCCGGGGTGTTGAAGCGGCCGCGCGCGCGGAAAGGCGCGGCGAAGCTCGTGCTGGTCTCGGCGATCACGCCGACGCCGGCGGGCGAGGGCAAGACGACGTGCACGATCGGTCTCGGCCAGGCGCTGGCGCGGCTCGGCGAATCGACGTGCCTCGCGCTGCGCGAACCGTCGCTCGGTCCGTGCCTCGGCATGAAGGGCGGCGCGACCGGCGGCGGAAGGAGCCAGGTCGCGCCCGCGGGTCGCATCAACCTGCACTTCACCGGCGACTTCCACGCGGTGACGACGGCGCACAACCTCCTCGCCGCGCTGCTCGACAACCACCTCTACTTCGGCAACGAGCTCGGCATCGATCCGCGCCGCATCCTGTGGCGACGCGTGATGGACCTGAACGACCGCGCGCTGCGCGACGTGATCGTCGGGCTCGGCGGCCCGCATCAAGGCGTCCCGCGCGAGACCGGGTTCGACATCACCGCCGCGTCCGAGGTGATGGCGATGCTCTGCCTCGCCGACGGCTTCGAGGACCTGCGCCGGCGCATCGACCGCACGCTCGTCGCGTTCACCTACTCGGGCGAGCCGGTGACGGCCGGCAAGCTCGGCGGCACCGGCGCGATGCTCGCGCTGATGCGCGACGCGATCTCGCCCAACCTCGTGCAGACGCTGGAAGGCGTGCCCGCGCTGATCCACGGCGGTCCGTTCGCGAACATCGCGCACGGTTGCAACAGCGTGATCGCAACGCGCATGGCGCTGCACCTCGCCGACTACGCGATCACCGAGGCCGGCTTCGCGTTCGACCTCGGCGCGGAGAAGTTCTTCGACATCAAGTGCGTGACGGCCGGCATCGAGACCGCGGCGGTCGTGCTGGTCGCGACGATTCGCGCGCTGAAGATGCACGGCGGCGTCGAGCTGAAGGACATCGGCAACCAGGACGTCGCCGCGGTCGTGCGCGGACTGCCGAACCTCGAGAAGCACGTCGAGAACATCGAGGTGTTCGGCCAGCACCCGGTCGTCGCGCTGAATCGCTTCGCGAGCGACTCGGACGCCGAGATCGACGCGGTGCGCAAGCGCTGCGCGGAGCTGAAGGTCCCGTTCGCGATCGCCGATCACCACGCGAGAGGCGGCGACGGCGCGCTCGAGCTGGCGCGCCTCGTGAAAGAGCAGGCCGCGCGCCCGAGCAAGATCACGCCGCTCTACGAGCGCACGCAGCCGATCCCGGACAAGATCCTGCAGGTCGCGCAGCGGATGTACGGCGCCACCGACGTCGTCTTCACGAAGAGCGCCGAGCGCGACATGCTGGACGCGAAGCGGCTCGGATACGCCGACCTGCCGGTGTGCATCGCGAAGACGCAGAACTCGCTGTCGGACGACCCGGCGAAGCGCGGACGGCCGAAGGATTTCACGGTCACCGTGCGCGAGATCCAGATCAACGCGGGCGCCGGGTTCCTCGTCGTGCTGACGGGGGACATGATGAGGATGCCGGGAATGCCGAAGAGGCCGTTGGCGGAGCGGCTCGATGTGCGCGATGGGCGGATCGTGGGGATCGGATAGGAACTGAGTTGCGGGCCCTCGCGGCGCGGGTCCGCCGGCTCCGGTTCGCCGGGTCCGGCTCGCCAGGTATCCGGGCTTCGGCAATCCGGCCCCGGTTGCCAGGCAACCGGTTCACCGACGGCCCGGCAACCGGGGCCCGAACGCCGCGACCCGGTGACCCGATGAACCGGGACCGGCCTCCCAAGCCGCGAACCCCGAGACTCACGCCCGGGGCCGGTCCCGCTCCCGTCCCCGAGATGCCCGCGACCCGCGCCGCGAGGGCCCGGAAGTCAGTGCCCCTCTCTATCCTCCCGTGAATGCACGCGCCGTCCCCCACCCGCGCTCTGAACGGTCTCGTGTGCATGGTTCTGGCCGTCGCGTTCTTCTCCTTGATGAACGTGTGCATCAAGCTCCTCGGCTCCGCGATGCCCGCCCACGAGACCGTCTTCGTGCGGTCGGCGGCGACGATCCCGGTGATGTTGTTCTTGATCCGCCGCGAGGGTCTTTCGCCGCTCGGGACGTCGAGGCACTCGCGAAGGCTCCTGCTCCTGCGCGGGACGTTCGGCTCGCTCGGGATGCTCACCTACTTCGCGTGCATCGCGAACCTGCCGCTCGGCAACGCGATCCTGCTGACGCAGGCGAGCCCGATCTTCGCGGCGTGGTTCGCGGCACGCTTCCTCGGCGAGCGCGCGGGCGCGCCGCTCGTGTTCGCGTCGTGCGTGTGCGTCGCCGGGCTCGCGATCGTCGCGAAACCGAGCGAGCACGCGCCGCTCCTGTGGAGCGCCGTCGCGCTGTCGTCGTGCGTTCTGAACGGCGCGACCTACACGATCGTGCGCGCGTCGTCGCGGCAGGACCACCACCTCGTCGTCGTGCTCGCGCTGCCCGCCGTCGCGGCGCCGATCTGCGCGGTGTTGACGGCGTTTCACTTCGTCGTGCCGGACGCGCGACAGTGGCTCCTGCTCGCAGGCGTGACCGCCGCATCGATCGTCGCGCAGATCTTCATGACGATGGGGATCCAACGCGAGACCGCCGGCCGCGCCACGAACATGTTCTTCCTCGGGGTGATCCTCAACCTCGCGTGGGGACAACTGCTCGGCGACCCGCCGATCCACTGGCACCTGCTGCTCGGCGCGGCGCTCATTCTCACGGGCGTCGTCGCCGTCGCGCTCTCGAAGCGCGCGGTGCCCGAGCCGACCGCCGAGTGACGAATCTGCTACGGTGCGCCGCGCGAGAGGAGCCGCGGTGCCACGCGAACGGCCGAGCGAACCACCGAAGCCGACGTTCGTCGATCTCACGACCGACGACATTCGCAACCTCACGCCGATCCCGAAGCGCATCGGCCGCTACCGCATCCTCGGCAGGATCGGCGAGGGCGGCATGGGCGTCGTCTACGCCGCGGAGCAGGACAACCCGCGCCGGCTCGTCGCGCTGAAGGTCGTGCGCTCCGCGCTCGCGAGCGAAGGCGCGCTGCGGCGCTTCGCGTTCGAGAGCGAAGTGCTGGGGCGCCTCCAGCACCCGTGCATCGCTCAGATCCACGACGCCGGCATCGCGCCGCAGGACGACGGCGCCAAGGTCCCGTACTTCGCGATGGAGAAGGTCGAGGGCGAGCCGCTCGACGACTACGCGAACGAACACGGCCTCTCGATCCGCGCGCGCGTCGAACTGTTCGCGACGATCTGCGACGGCATCGAGCACGCGCACAGGAAAGGCGTGATCCACCGCGACCTGAAGCCGGCGAACATCCTCGTCGACGCCGACGGGCGCCCGCGCGTCCTCGACTTCGGCGTCGCGCGGCTCGCGGAGAACACGACGCCCGGCGAGACGGTGCTCACGCGCGTCGGCACGATCGTCGGGACGCTCGCGTACATGAGCCCGGAGCAGGCGGACGGCGACGCGTCGTGCGTCGACACGCGCTCCGACGTCTACTCGCTCGGCGTGATCCTCTACGAGCTGCTCGCCGGCAGCCGGCCGTACGACGTCACGCGCACGTCCGTCAGCGAGTCGATCCGCGTGATTCGCGAGACCGCTCCTCCGCCGATCTCGACTCGCGTTCGCGAGGCGCGCGGCGACCTCGAGACCATCGTCGAGAAGGCGCTCGCGAAGGAGCAAGACCAGCGTTACGGCTCGGCGGCAGCGCTCGCGGACGACCTGCGCCGCTTCCTGCGATTCGAGCCCATCCTCGCGCGGCCGCCCGGGCGCTTGTATCGCACTGTGAAGTTCGCGCGGCGCCACGCGGTCGCCGTCGGCGCCGCGGTCCTGCTCGCGTTCACGCTTGCTGGCGGGCTCGTGGCGACGATCTGGCAGGCGCGCGCCGCCGAGAGGCAACGCGTCGCTGCCGAGAATGCGCGCGACCAGACCAAGGTGATCGACGAGTACCTGACCAACGACATGCTCGGCGCCGGCGATCCGCGACTGCTCGGGCGCGACACCCGCCTTGTCGAGGTGCTCGACCGCGCGCGCGAGGGCGTCGCGAAGCGGTTCGCCGGGCAGGCTCTGCTCGAGGCGTCTGTGCGCGACGCGCTCGGGCAGCGCTACCTCGCGCTGGGCGTCGCGAACGTCGCCGTCGAGGAAACCGAGCGCGCGGTCGCGTTGCGCACCGCCGAACTCGGCGCAGAGCATCCCGAGACGCTGACCGCGCGACTGCACTTCGTCGAGGCACTGCAAGGAGCCGGAATGTCGCGCCGGGCGCTCGAAGAGACGGAGGCCGCGCTCCAGGCCGAACGCCGCGTGAACGGGCCCGAGCACCCCGAGACGCTCACGATCCTGAACAACCTCTCCGTCGTGCTGCACCAGGTCGGCGATTCCGAACGCGCGCTCGCGACGGCGCGCGAAGCGGTGGCGCTGCGCGAGAAGACCCTCGGCCTCGATCACGCTCGCACGTTGACCTCCAAGGCGAACCTCGCGTCGATGCTGTGGCAGCTCGGGCAGCTCGACGAGAGCATCGCGCTGCTCGAGAAGACGCTCGACGCGCAGCGCCGCGTGCTCGGCGCCGACCATCCCGACGTGATGCACTCGGAGTACAACCTCGCGCAGTCGCTGGAGGACGCGCGACGCGGGCCCGATGCGGAGGCGGGGTTCCGCGCGCTCCTCGAGAAGAGCCGGCGCGTGTACGGCGAGGACCACCCCGCCATCGCGGCGCCGATGCTCGCGCTCGGCGGCTGCCTCGCACGCCAGGGCCGCAACGCAGAGGGCGAGCAGCTGATCCGGCGCGCGCTCGAACTGCGCACCGCCGCGCTCGGCCGTTCGCACGCGCTCACGCTCGAGGCGCTGCGCGAGCTGATCCACTTCGAGAGCGAAACGGGCGCCTCCGCCGAAGCCGAGCGGCTTGCCACCTCGCTCGTCGCGACGATCCGCGAGAGCAAGGACTCGAACGCGCAAGAGATGATCGCCGCGCTCGCGTCGCTCGGCCGCGCGCAACGCGCGAATCGGCGCCTCGAGGATGCGGCGGCGACCTACCGCGAGTCGCTCGCGATCGGCCTCGCGAAGCTGGGGCCGAACCACCAGGACGTCGGGCAGTCGCACTACAACCTCGGCGTCGTGCTGCGCGACCTCGGCGACCTCGAGGGCTCCGCCGACCACTTCAAGCACGCGATCCTCGTGGACACCGCGGTGTTCGGCGAAGAGAACCTGAACGTCGCCGGCGATCGCTTCGAACTCGCACGCACGCGCATCGCGCAAGACCGGCGCGCGGACGCGCTGGAGCTGACGGAGCGCGTACTCGCGATGCAGCGGCGGCAGCTCGCTCCCGACAACCCGGGCCTCGCGGCGACGAAGCTCCTGCAAGCCGACTCGCTGATCGCGCTCGGGCGCGCGGCCGAAGCGTGCCCGTTGATCGAGGAAGCGCTCGCGACGATCGAAGCGGCGCGCGGACCGGATCACGTGCGCACGCGCGAAGCCCGCGCGGCGCTCGAACGCTGCAGGGCCGCGCTCACGAAGTAACCTCAGCGACGCAGCGCGCGGTCGAAGTCGGCGATCAGGTCGCGCGCGTCCTCGAGGCCGACGGACACGCGAATGAGCCCCGGGCCGATGCGGCCGCGCCGGCGCGCCGCCGCGGAGAGCGGAGCGTGCGTTGTCGACGGCGGATGCACCGCAAGCGTTTCGGTGCCGCCGAGGCTGACCGCGTGCGTGACGAGCTCGAGCGCCTCGAGCATGCGCCTTCCCGCGCGCAGCCCGCCGCGCACTTCGAACGCGAGCATTCCGCCGAAGCCGCGCATCTGCCGCTTCGCGATCGCGTGTCCGGGGTGCGAGGTCAGACCGGGGTAGTGGACCCGCAGCACGCGCGGGTGCCGCGACAGGAAGCGGGCGAGCGCGAGCGTCGTCGCGTTCTGCCGCTCGACGCGCACGCCGAGCGTGCGGATGCCGCGCAGCACGAGCCACGCCTCGAACGGGGCGAGGCAGCCGCCGAGCACCTTCTGCCACGGACGGTCGATGAACGCACGCGAGCCGGCGATCGCCCCCGCGATGACGTCCGAGTGTCCGTTCAGGTACTTGGTCGCCGAGTGCACCACGACGTCGACGCCGTGCTCGAGCGGCCGCGTGTTCCACGGCGACGCCCACGTGTTGTCGGCGATCGTGAGGATCTTCCGCCTCGATGCCCGCGCGATCCGAGCGACGGCGCGGAGGTCGGTGATCGCGAGCGTCGGGTTCGCCGGGGTCTCCACGTAGATCAATTTCGTGTTCGGCCGAATCGCGCGCGCCATCGCGCCGACGTCTTCCGGCGCGACGAACGTCGTCTCGACGCCGAGCGGCGGCAGCTTGCGCTCGAAGAGCTCGGTCATCCCGGCGTAGAGGCAGCTCGCCGCGACGACGTGGTCGCCGCCCTTCACAGTCGCGAGCACCGCCGTCGAGCCGGCGGCCATCCCTGACGCGAACGCGAGCGCGGCGTCGGCGCCTTCGAGCGCGGCGATCGCGTCCTCGAGCGCGCGCGTCGTCGGGTTGCCCCACCGCGTGTACAGCTCGGTCGGCGCGATCGACTCGCTCATGCGCGCACCGTGCGCCGCCGAATCGAAACGGAACGTCGACGTCTCGAAGATCGGGACCGACACCGCGTGCGTCGGGTTCGCCGCGGTGCCGGCGTGGACCGCGAGGGTGGCAGGGGAACGCGTCCGGCGGGAGGTGCGCTTCATCGTGGGCTCCGAGGCCCCAACGGTAGCGACCTCGCGCGTTTCGAGGCTTGACGCCCCCCCCCTGTCGCCGGGGTCAACTGCGGCGCATCGAGGCGCGCCCTTCACGCGCGCTCACGCGGGAAACCCGAAGGGAGAACGAACGTGTCCACTTCGCACGGCAAGTTCGCACTGCGCGGAATTGCAGGGCGGTCCCTGCTGGTCGCAAGCCTGTCGCTCGCGTCGTCCGTCGTGCGCGCCCAAACTCCGAAACCGTTCCAGGTGAACTGCGGGCTGTCCGCGGCGCCGAGCGTGGTCGGCCAATGGAGCGGCCCATACGACCTGACGCAGATCACGAGCGAGCACGCGACGCCGACCAAGCCGCTTGCCGAGATCACGCACGCGGCGGTGTTGCCGAACGGCGGCGGCGTCCTGATGTGGTGCCGCATGACGACGCTCGACCCGAACGCACACGGCGGGAACTTCGGGCCCACGCACACCTGGCTGTGGAATCCAGCCAGCCCCACCAATGTGACGAAGCTGGACGTGCCGAACCCGTTCGACGGCAGCAAGGACATCTGGTGCGGCGGCCACAACTGGCGCGACGACGGCAAGCTCGTGG
>CAZOLL010000072.1:0-13074 GCA_964580365.1 uncultured Phycisphaeraceae bacterium | reverse complement strand
ATGACGTTCACCCACTGCCCGCTCGTGCGCACCCAGCGCCACGCGCCGGCTTCGGTCGCGGCGTAGAGATCGCCGGTGCCGTCCTCCGCGTACGCGAGCGAGTACACCAGCGTCGCCGGCAGCCCGGTCGCGAGCGGTAGCCACGTCACCCCGCCGTCGGTCGTGCGCACGACGCCCGCGTTGCTGTACCCCGAGCCGCCGACCGCGCACTCGAGAGCGTCGGTCGGGTGGACCGCGATCGCGTTGCCGTAGAAGTAGTGCTGCGGCGGCGCCGACGTGCCCGGGCTGGCCCACGTCACGCCGTGGTCGGTCGAGCGGAACAGGTCGCCCGCGTCGTTCACGGCGTAGGCGCGTTGCGCGTTGGTCGGGGCGAACGCGAGCGCGGTGAGGAAGCTCGCGCTGCCGGCACCGAAGTCCTGCGCCGAGTGCTGCGTGAAGCTGTAGTTGAAGCCGCTCGTGCGGGTGTAGCGCCACAGCTTGTCGGCGCAGAAGAAGAACGCGTTCGGGTTGCCGGGCTCTGCGACCACCGGCGGCAGCCAGTCCGCGGAAGCGCCGCTCGGGTAGTCGACGATCGCGACGTCGTTCGGATTGTCCTGGTTCGCGACCACGAGGATGAAGCCGGGGTAGGTCGAGTAGACGATCGAGTGGCCGCCGTCGCCCGTCGTGATGTGCCCGTAGTCGCCGCTGATGATCTGCGTGAGCGGCGTGCTCGGGCCGGCGCCGCTCGGGACGACGTAGTTGCCGGCCTGGTAGCCCTGATCCTGCGAGCCTGCGTGGATGCGGTCCGCGTTCGTGCGCGACGTGTGCGTCGAGTAGTACTGGCTGACGCCGAGCCCGGACATCGAGAGGTTCGTCACCGTCGCGAGTTGGTCGGTGCTGACCCAGATGCCGCCGTCGCAGCAGACGTAGAACATCTCGAGCGCGGGGTTCATCGGGTTCGGCCACGCGGACATCCCCATCATGTCGGCGTGCAGTTTGTGCAGCGGGTCGGAGTAGTACGCGCCCCACGTGTTGACGAGCGCGAAGCTGGCGCCGCCGTCGGTCGAGCGATGGCACTCGACGCCGCCGTACGCGACGACGTTCGGATTCGTCGTCGACGCGCACACCACTTCCCAGAAGTCGGCGAGCGAAGTCTGCGCGAGCGTGAAGTTCAGTCCCGCATTGGTCGAGCGGTGCAAGGACCACGTGCCGGACTTGAGCAGCGTCGCGTAGAGCTGCGGCGCGCCGGCCTCGGAGCCGGTCAGGATCCCGCGCGTCGCGGAGGCGTCGATCGTCGCGAGCGGCGAAAACGTCGAGCCGCCGTTGGTCGAGACGTGCAGCGTCCCTTCGTGGAGCAGGTAGAGCGTGGCGACCGCGCCCGGCCCCTTCTTCGGCACCCACAGCCAGCCGTTCCAGCCGGTCGCGTCGCTCCAGCGCTTCGTGAACGAGAGGCCCGCGTCGGTCGACGCGTACACGTGCGAGGCGCTGCCCGCGCGGCCGTAGAAGACGATCGTGTGCTGCGCGTCGGCGAGCGTCGCGATGCCGCGCACGTCGGAGAGGCCGCTGAGTCCGGACGGCACCTGCCAGCTCGCGCCGTCGTCGCGCGAGACATGGATCGTGCCGCCGTTCACCGCGACCATGACGTCGGGGCTGCCGGCCGGCGTGCCGGGCACGACCACCATCTGGTTCGCACCGCCGTAGAGGTCGTCCGACTTCGGCGTCCACCCCGTGCCCGTGAGCGTGCCCTTCCACACCCCGCCGAGCGCGGAGCCGGCGTAGAGCGACACACCGTCCGTGCCGGGCGCCGCGCACAGCATTCGCCCCGCGTTGTTCTTGCTGCCGACCTCGTCCCAGTACGCGGCGCTCATCGCTTGCGCGCCGCCCCCCGTACCGCGGGCCCCGCGCGCGGCGACGAGCGCGTTGCGGCGCGCCGTCTCGCGCTCTCCGTTCGCGCGCTCGATCTCGCGCCAGTCGACGCCGGGCGCGGCGCGGTGCATCCGCTCGATCCACTCCGCGCGGCCCTCGTTCAGCCGCTCTTCGGCTTCCTCGTCGAGCGGTCCGCCCGTGGGGCGTGGCATCTCTTCCCACTCCTCGACGAGCGCGCAGGAAGCGGAGAAGACGAAGAGGAGAAGCGGGAAGAACGAGGCGAGGCGCATGGCGGCCGCGGGAGTGTATCGGACGCGCGCCTCACGGCACACGGCGCGTCTCGACGCGCGTTTCGCCCGGCGGTGCCGTTCGGACACTCTCCCATCTGCGTGGTGCGAAGGAGTTGAGTCAGCGGAGCGGCGCACCGAGCGCGAACGGCGAAAGCCCGACATGCCCCTTCCGGCGCGCTTGACCGGTCGTTCCTCGTCCGTATCGTTCCGCTCACTCGCGCCGGCGGGAGGGGGAATCCCCCGACTTGCCGCCGGCCGCGTCGCGCGAAACGAGTTTCCGCGAACAGAGAGTTCGCGGTTCGCGCTGGGGATCGCAGAGTCGCGCTTCCGGCTCAAGGCCGGGAAGGGGAAAGTCGAATGAGGCTCAGGGTCTGTACTGCACTCGTGGTTCTGGTGGCAGCAATGGGTCCGATCGGAAGAGGGGCGTCCGCTCAGTCACCGTATCCCGGATTGCGCTCGGCAATCGAAGGCGCAGCCGCGCAGCTCGCGGCCACCGGCGAAGTGCCCTCCACTGCGCACGGCATCGGGTACGCCGTGGAATCCGGCGCAAAGTTCAGAGCGCTGGGCTCCGAGCGCCGGACAGGAGGCATCTTGAGTTCATACAAGGTGACGCTTCACGCGGACAAGATCGACAAACGCCTGGGAGGCGGGGCCTGCTATGACCCCGAGGTGGTCAAGGAGATCCTGCGCCACGAGTTCGATCACATCGCACGCAATGTCGCGAATCAGACCGACGACTCCAACGGCGGCGACTGCGAAGAAATGAAGGCGAAGGCGGACGAGCTTCCGATGCTGTGCGCCCGGATCGCGGATCTCGTGACCCCCTACGTATTTCCCGGTGTCCGCGCTCCGCCTCTGTGGCCTGTATGAGAACGCCGCGGACTGGATGATGGCGCACAAGGACTCCGTGAACCAGAATTGCGCCGGCGCGGCCTACGGCGAACCGGCGCCGTGCGCGGAGTGCCCGTGATGTTCATTTCACTCCGAGCAACTGTGATCCTTGCGAGCCTCTCCGCGGCGACCACTTCCGGCGGCGTGTTCGACGAGAAGCTCACGGAGTCTCACCACGCGGCCGCGACGTTCCCCAACCTGTCACAGGGCGCGACCTGCTCAGCGGGCAAGCCGACGGTTTCGTGGGTCCGGCGCGAGCGCAACGGCCCGAGTGATCCGTGGTCCACCTCGAAGAACGCTTACTCGGCTCGGTATGCACTGGTCTCGCTCGGCAGTCGCCTCGCGGGCCAGGAGGTGTTCCTCGCGGGTGTCCTTCCCGACGGGAAGTCGGTGATCGAGAAATGGGAGTTCCCCAAGAAGAAGGGGCGGTTGGTGATGTCCACGACCAGCCCGCCGCCACCAATCGGGACGCCCGCCGGCGCATGGACGGCGCCATTCGCGCTGCACGGCCAGGTGCTCCGCATGTCGCCGATGCCGCCGACCTGGTTCCCGCCGACGATCAGCGTTCTCATGGAGTCCTCGAGCTACGGTGTCATCCGGTCGATCGACGTCGACCCAGAGGGCCGCTTCGTCCTGTTCAGCCGGTATCCGGAAGGCGACGTGTATTCGCTCGATCTTTCGCAGAGCGCTTCGACTCCGACGATGCTCTTCTCGAGTGCGCAGATCCCCGAGCTGAGAGCGCTCGGGGAGCTTTCGATCGAGCAGCACGAAGCGCTTGGGCGCGTGTGCATCGTCGAGCCCGGCGATCCATATCGGGCTTGTCAGCTCACGAGCCCGCCGCCGGTCGTCCTTCTGATCGACGGAAACAACGACGGGATGTTCGAGGCAACGCAGGTCATGCCGCTCGACGACTATTTGACTTCGCGCGAGCTCGACGCGAGCGACCACACCGTGTGGAGTTCTCCGTGGCGCCTCGGTCAATGACGGGATCGGCCCGCGCTCGGACTCGCTAGGGCAATCGCCGCATCTCCAGCCGCACCTCCGTCGGTCGATCCTCGTCGCGCAAGTGCAGCTCCGCGGGCGCATAGCCGCGCGCGCGCACGAGCGAGTGGACGGAGCCGCCGCGCGGGACGCGGAACACGGCGCCGACGGCGTCGACCTCCGCGTCGGCCGAGTAGATCGCGTTCGCGATCGGACCCTTGGTAACGGAGTCGACGACGTCGACGCGGACGGCGCGCGCCGGCGCGAGGTCGAGGTTGGCGACCGCTTCCGTGTCCGGCGTCGCCTCGACGGTGACCGCGGCCGCGAGGTGGCCGCTCATCGCGGTGATCGTCACCGGGCCCGGCGACACATCGAGCACGAAACTGCCGTCGTCGAGGCACTCCGCGGCTTCGTGCTCCGGTTGGTCCTCCGTCAGAGCGACGGCGGCGTCGCGCGGCCGCGTGACGAGCAGCCGGACCCGCTCTCCGTCGGTCGGCTTCCCGCTGATCGTCACGCGTCCGCGAATTCGCGTGACGGCGCCGTCGAGCGCCACGATCAAGTCCTGCCCCGGCTCGACGCGGACGGCGTGACCGCGGAGGACGCCCGCGCGCGAATCGTCGCTGCCGGCGCGCTCGGCGTAGACCTCGAGATGCTCGCCCGAGCGCAGGTCGACGGCGATCTCGCCGCAGAATCCGTCCGGTCCGGTGAAGCTCGGACCATCGAGTTCGAGGTTCGTGATCGAGAGACCGTCACCGGTGTAGAGCACCGCGTGCGCTTCGATGCGTGCCCCGGCTTGCGGCGCGCCGCCGGCGTCGACGGCGCGGAAGCGGACGCGCGTCCCGAGCTTGCGGAATCCGTCGAGCGAAATCGACGCGCCCGCCGCGAGGACCCCCGCGGCCGTGAGGATCCGCGAGCGGCGCCCCGGCGCCTCGATCGAGACGATGTCCGTCGGTCGCACGGGCACCGCGGCCTTGAAGCGTCCGTGCTCGCGGCACTCGATCGCGGGCAGGTCGCCGAAGCGGACGCGCCCGTCGCGGACCGGGCGACCGGTCTCGAGTTCAACGACCGTGAAGTCGAACGACATGCCGGCGGCCGGCGGCAGCTCCAGCAAGATCGGATCCTTCGGCGACACGGCCGGCACCTCGAGTGGGCGCGACGCGCCGGTGCGCTCCGGACCGCAACGCAACACGACCGGCATGCCCGCGGCGAGCCCGGTGAACGTCGCGATGCCGTCATCTCCCGCGATCGCGGTGTCGGGGATCTCCCAGCGCGCACTCCATATCTCGACCTTCGCCGTCGGCACGGGAGCGCCGTCGCGGATCACCTTCACCGGCAGCGCGACGCCGGGCGTGAGCTTCAGCTCGACCGTGCGCTCGCCGCCTTCGACGGAGACGCGTTCGCTCGCGACGAGCCCGGAGTCGCGCACCAGCACGTCGTAGCGGCCCGGCACCGGGAGCGCGTACCGCGCGGTGCCGTCGACGTCGAGCCGCGTCGAGCGCGGATCGTCGACGCGTGTCACGACGACGCCGTGCTTGAACAACCGCGACGTGCGCGTCGCGAACTCGACCTGCTCCTTCGCGGAGACGTCGACGCGCGCGTCCGCGAGCGTGGTCGCGCGCAATCGCACCGTGACCGGCGAGCCGCCGGCGGTCGAGCCGTCGGGTCGCTTGCAGATCACGGTGAGATCGGTGCCGAGCGGGTTCTTCACCAGCGAGAAGTCGTGGCGCGCGGGGAGCGGGTCGAGCACCTCCATGTGCGCGCCCTTTGGGCCGTCCGGGTAGCGCCAGACCTCGGGGAGGTAGCCGGGCGCGTACGCCTCGAGGAGGCCGAGCTTGAACCGAAGGTCGATGCGGTACTCGCCGTGCTCGTCGGTCCGCGTCGCGTTGCCATCCTCGACGCGCGCGACGACCAAAGCTCCGGCGATCGGCGCGCCGGTCGAGTGGTCGCGGACGATGCCCGCGAGCTGCGCCATGTCGCCCTCGCGCAGCGTCTCGTTGTCGACCGCCGGTCGATCCGGCTTCGGTTCGTTCGGAAGCGGATCGTGCTGCGCCGCCGGCCCTTCGAGCGGTGCCGGGCCGTCGCCGGCGGCGGTCGGCTGCGCCTTGCGGGCGGCGTCGATCTCGGCCACGTCCGCGTCGGAATCGAACCGGAGCAAGGCCGCGCCGCCGATCCCGACCACGGCGAGTGCGCCGACCGCGAAGATCCATGCGCGGCGCGAAACCCTCACCGCGCGCGCTCCCTGCGAACACTAAGATCCGATGCCCCGATCACGACGAGATCATATGGCGACGACAGAGACCGCGCGAACGAAGACCCGTTTCGTTTCGGGCGTGCAACCGACCGGGCAGCTCCACCTCGGCAACTATTTCGGCGCGATCCAGCAGCACCTCGCGAATCAAACCGCGGGCGAGTCGTTCTACTTCCTCGCCGACCTCCACGCGCTGAACTCGATCCACGACGCGAAGCAGCTCGAGGAGTTCACGTTCGACGCGGCGGCGACCTACCTCGCTCTCGGCCTCGACCCGACGAGGAGCGTGTTCTTCCGGCAGTCGGACGTGCCGGAGGTGACCGAGCTGATGTGGCTCTTGTTGACCGTCACCGCGATGGGCGACCTCGAGCGCGCGGTGTCCTACAAGGACAAGGTCGCGAAGGGCCTGCCCGCGTCGGCCGGACTGTTCACCTACCCGGTGCTGATGGCGGCCGACATCCTCGCGTATGACGCGACCGTGGTGCCGGTCGGCGCCGACCAGATCCAGCACATCGAGATGACGCGAGAGATGGCGCGCTCGTTCAACCTCCGCTTCGGCGCCGAGGTCTTCACCATCCCGACACATCGCTTGTCGAAGGGCGCGACGGTGCCCGGCGTCGACGGCGCGAAGATGTCGAAGAGCTACGGCAACACGATCCCGCTGTTCTTGTCCGGCAAGCCGCTGAAGAAGATCGTGATGGCGGTGAAGACGGACAGCACGCCGATGGAGGCGCCGAAGAACCCGGAGACGTGCACAGTCTTCCAGCTCTACTCGCTGTTCGCGACCGACGCGGAGAAGGAAGCGCTCGCCGCGAGGTACCGCGGCGGCAACTTCGGCTACGGCGAGGCGAAGCAGATCCTGCTCGAGAAGATCGAGACGCACTTCGCGCCGGCACGCGCGCGGTTCGAGCACCTGAAGCAGCACCCTTCCGAGGTCGAGGACGTGCTCGCGGACGGCGCGAGGCGCGCGCGAGCGGTCGCGTCGGCCGTCTGCGATCGCGCTCGGGCCGCGTGCGGGCTCGGTGCGCGGCGAGGAGGCGCGGCTTGAAGCTCGACAAGGACGGACGCCGCGCGGACGGGCGACACCTCACGTACGGCGAGTACATCAACGTCCCCGCGCTGCTCGCGTCGCTGCGCGTGCCCGAGGAAGTTCCGAGCGGCGTCGTCGCATCCACCTGGCCGAAGTGGCCGAAGAACTGGAAGCCCGGCGACGCGTGGCCGCGCGGCACGAACTGGTGCCACGACGAAGCGCTGTTCATCACGACGCACCAGGCATTCGAGGTCTGGTTCCGGCAGGTCCTGCACGAGCTGTCCGACGTGCTGCGCGACGCCGCCGAGATCGCCGCGAAGGAGAAGAAGCGGATCCCGATCACGCACCTTGCCCGACGCACCGGCGAGGCCGCGCCGAACGTCGACCGCCAGCGCGCGCGCTGTCCGCGGCTGGTCGCGATCGCCGAGAAGAGCGACGCGCGCGACCTCATGCTGTTCGACCTGCCGGCGCCGGCCTCGTTCCCCGCGCCCGACCAGGACGACGGCGAGTACCGCGCGAAGCTCGAGTGGTTCGAAGGCCGCTTCGAGACCTGGACCGAACGCGTCGAGCGCGCGGCGCACATCGTGACGGTGTGCCTCCCGTTCTACGACGTGCTCTTGCACATGCGGCCGGCGTCGTTCCTCGCGTTCCGCGAGCGACTCGCGCCGGCGTCGGGCTTCGGCTCCGGGCAGTTCCGCCAGATCGAGCTCGCGCTCGGCCTGCGCGAGCGGCACTTCGCGAAGATCGACCCGTCGCAACCGGGCGCCGAGGCGCTGAAGCGCGCGTTCCTCTCCGGCGAGCTGCGCTCGTTCGGCGACTACCGCGAGGAGGAGTCGTTCGCGCGTCACTCGCCCGACAGCGAGCGGCGGCTGATCGAGGACCTGACGCGCCCGTCGCTCCGCGACCTCGTGTATTGGCTCCTGCGCGCCGAGGAGTTCACCGGCAAGGACGGCGCACGCCGCGCGGAGATCGCCGACCGCATCGCCGCCGCGAACTTCGCGCGCATCGAGCGCGACAAGGCGATCGAGGACAAGAAGGTGAGCGCCGTCATCTCGCTCGACGTCTACCGCGAGATGGGCAAGGTGCTCGCGCACGCGGAAACGGTGATGGCGACGCGCCTGCTCGAGACCGACGCCCAGGCCGCGGGCTTCGGTCCGCTCGCCCGGCTCGCCGATGCATGCCTCGCGCTCGACAACGCCGTGCTCTCGTGGCGCGATGCGCACCTCCGGTTCGTCGAGCGCGTCATCGGCGCGCGGCCCGGCACCGGCGGCGGCGGACTGAAGTACCTGCGGCGCTCGGTGTCGCCGACGGCCGAGCCGTACATCACGCGCGGCTTCCCGGCGCTCTGGGACGCTCGGACGGCGTTGCTCTGAGACCGGCGCGGAGGGGCGGATGACGCGGGGCTCGGAACGCTGGCTCGCCGCGCTGGTCTACCTCGCGATGGCGAGCGTGATCTTCGGCGCGTCGTTCCGGAGCGACCGCATCTTCGTGCCGATGCACACGGGCAGCCTCGAGCCGTGGCGCTCGACGCTCTCCGAGGAAGCACGCGCGCAGCTGTCGAAGGGCGACTACACCGACGCGTCCGACAAGCTGATCTCGTTCCGCGCCGACGACCAGATCACGATGGAGGCGATTCGCGCGGGGCGACTGCCGCTTTGGAACCCGACCAACGCGGGCGGCGTGCCGCACCTCGCGCAGGGGCTGTACGGCGTCTTCTACCCGCCCCACTGGATCATGCGATGGCTCGAGCCCGAGCGCGCGTACGGCTTCCTCGCCGCGCTCCACTGCGCGCTCGCCGCGTTCTTCACGTTCCTCTACGTGCGCTCGCTCGGCGCCGGCTTTGCCGGCGCGCTCCTCGGCGGACTCGCGTTCGGTTTCTCGGGCTGCCTCACCGCGCGCGCGCACTACTACCAGTACCTCGAGACCGTCGCGTGGCTGCCGCTCGGGATGCTGCTCGTCGACCGTTGGTTCGAAGGCAGCCGGCGCGCCGGCTTCCTGCTCTCCGTCGTGGCCGCGCTCGTCTTGCTGCCGGGCTGGCCTCAGATCGCGGTGTTCACGATCTTCACGTGGACGGTCGCGCTGCTCTGCCGCACCGTCGGCTCGGATCTGGTCGTCCCGGTGCAGCGCTCGATCGGGATCGTGCTGGTCTGCGGCGCGCTGGCGGCGGCGACGACGCTCGTGCTCGCGGACGCGCTGTGGTTCGTCGCGATGTGGCCGTTCGTCGCCGCGCTGCTCGTGTTCTTGTCGGCTTCGGGACGCAGCGCGTTCCTCGCGCGCATGGCGCGGTTCGCGGGGTTCATCGCGCTCGGCGGAGCGATCGCCGCGTGCCAGTACCTGCCCGCGGTCGGCTGGATGGGAGAGGGCGAGCGCGCCGTCGCGCCGCCGGAGCTGCTCTGCCGCCTGGGAATCCCCGTGCGTGCGACGCTCGCGCTCCTGTTCGACGGGATCTTCGGGCTGCCCGGCACGCCGTACCTCCACTCGCTGTTCGACCTGCCGGAGATCTGGCCGCTCTCCGCCGCGCAGGCATCGGACGACGCGCTTCGCTCGTCGCTCGTCAACCTGATCGAGAACGCGTGCTACGTCGGCGTGATCACGCTGCCGCTCGTGCTCCTCGGCACCGGCGCACGCGGACGGCGGCGTTCTCCGCTCGTGCTCGCGTTCCTCGTGTTCCTCGGGTTCGCGATGGGCAGGACCGCGTTCGTGTATCCGCTGTGGTTCCTGCCCGGCTTCCAGTTCGGCTCCGACCCACGGCGCGCGCTCGTGATCGTCGCGTTCGCGGCGGCGGCGCTCGCGGGGCTCGGCTTCGACGCGATCTTCCGCGGCGAAGCGCGGCGTGCGACGCGCGCGATCGCCGCCGTGTTGTTCGCGCTCGGCGCGGCGAGCTTCCTCGCCACGCAGGTGCTGTCGGACGGTGCGCTCATCGCGCCGTTCGTCGACCACGTGAAGGCGCTCGCGGCACAGCTCTCGGCGACGTACTCCGTGCCCGCCGACGCCGAGCCGCTCGCGGCGCTCCACGTCCGATCCGTGCTCGAGCGTGCGGGCCTCGTGATGGCCGGGTCGGGCGTCGCGCTCGCGCTCGCCACACTCCGGCTTCCGCTCTTCTTGCGTGCGCTTCCGGCGATCCTCGCGCTCGGCGCCGACCTCGCGCTCGCCGCCGCGCCGCGCACGGAGACGAAGCCGCGCGCGGACTTCCTCACGACGACGCCGCTGATCGAGCGCCTGCAGCAGACCGTCGGCCGCTCGGGGCGCATCGCGCGTTGGTCCGCAACGCCGGCGCTTCCCGAGATCGTGCTCCCGCCGAACTTCGCGGGTTGCTTCGGACTGCTCGATGCCTGGTGCTACACCGTGTCGCCGAGCAAGCGCTGGCTCGAGATGGCCGGCCGCGTCGCGCCCGACGTCCCCGGCTTCGCGAGCGGCGTCCGAATCCTGCCATTGTCGAAGCCGGAGCACCTCGCGTCACGCGCGCTCGACCTGATGGCGGTCGCCGCGATCGTCGGGAAGGGACCGCTCCCAACGCCGCTGCCCGCCGGCATCACGCTCGATGCGCAGTTCGACGACTGCTGGATCCTGAAGAACGGGCGCGCGCTGCCGCGGGCGTTCTGTGTCGCGAACACGGCGACGCGCGACCTCGACTGGCTGCTCGACCCGGCGAACGACCCGCGCTCGATCGCGACGGTCGCGTCGACCGAGCACGGAGCGTCGGCGATTTCGATCCCGTGCGCGGCGCGCGCGCGGATCGAAGTGGATTCCGCGGAGCGCGTCGTGGTCGCACTTTCCGAGACCAGCGAACCCGGGTTCCTCGTGCTGCTCGATGCGTTCGCTCCCGACTGGACGGCGGAAGTCGACGGTGCGCCGGCCGAGGTCCAGCGCGCCGACCACGCGTTCCGCGGCGTCGCGTATCCGAAGGGAGCCCGATCGATCGAGTTCCGCTACGAGCCGCGCGCCGTGCGCGCGGGCACCTGGCTCAGCGTCTTCGCGCTGCTCGTCGCGCTGGGCGGCGTCGCGCTGGCTTCGACTTCGCGAAGAACGGGCTGGTCCGCAGCGCCCCCTCCGCGCGCGTGAGGTGGTCGACGCGCAGGATGATGACGCCGGAGTCGCCGACGTCGGCGCCGTAGAGATACTCGACGTTCACGCGCGCGGCGGCGAGCCTTCGCGCGACGTCCTTCGTCACGCCGGGCTTGTTCGGCAGCGTCAGCTCCAGCACCGGCTGCTCGGTCGCAAGCATCCCGTGCTCGCCGAGCAGGTGCACCGACGTCTTCGGGTCGCTCGTGATCAGGCGCACGACGCCGTGGTCGCTGCCGCCCCACGCGGCGAGCGCGGTGACGTTCACTCCCTTCGCGGCGAGCGCGCCGGTGATCCGCGCGAGTGCGCCGGGGACGTTGTCGACGAAGACCGAGAGCTGGGTGCGGCGGGCGATGCTCATCACGACCTCGAAATGAACGAGAGGACCTGCTCAACGACGGCGAGCCGGGCAGCGTAGGCTCTGCGCGATGCCGTCGGATCGGGACCTCGAGAACTTCTGGAGCCGCGAATACCCCGCCGTTTACCGGCTGTGCTTCGGCGTCCTCGTCGACGCCGCGGCCGCCGAGGACGCGGCGCAGGACGCGATGGTCCGCCTGATCGATCGGCTCGCCGACTACGACGAAGCCCGCCCGTTCGGCACCTGGCGCAACGCCGTGGTCCTGAACCTCTGCCGCGACCGGATGCGCCGCGTGGCGGCGCGGCGGCGACACGAGGAGGACGCGGCGCGCGCGACACCCGAGCGGTTGCTCCCGGCGCCAGACGACGTCGCGGCGGGCAGCGAAGTGTCGGCAATCCTGCAGGACAGCCTCGAGGCCCTGACGCCGCGCGAGCGCGAGGTGTTCGTGCTGCACGATCTGGAGGAGACGCCGACCGCGGAGGTCGCGGCCGCACTGTCGATCACCGAGGGGACGACGCGCTCGCTCCTGCTCCTCGCGCGGCGGCGGCTGCGCCGGCTGCTCGGCGCGCGGCTCGCGATGGTCGATCCGGGTTCCGAAGACGGAGGTCGCGATGACGACGCCTGACGACCGGCTCGACGACCTGAAGCGCGCGTGGAGCGAAGTCACGCCGCCCGAGCGCTCGACGGACCTCGCGGACGCCGACCTCGCGACGCGCGCGAGCGTCGAGTGGCTGCGCGGCGCGTGGAAGCGGCAGCCGCTCGCGATCCCCGCGCGCGTGCGTCCGGCACGGCGACTTCCGGTGGCGCGCGTTGCCGCGGCCGCCGCGCTGCTCGTCGCGTCGCTCGTCGCCGCATGGGCGGTCACGCACGATCGCGGCGCGCCGGACGATCCGCGCCGGACGACGGTGGCAACCGAACCGCGCCCGGCCGCGGTCGACGCGTTCGCCGCGGTCGCGGCCACGCGCGCGGCGCTCACCTTGCCGGCGACGTTCGGTTCCGGACCGCCGGTCGACTGCAGCGCCGCGAAGGCGCCCGTCGAGCGGCTGTCGTGCGCGTTCCGCGCGTCGCGCGCCGGCGACTACTCCGACACGATCCGCTACGCCTCGCCCGTCGCCGACGACCCCACCGCGACCGCCGCGGACCGCTGCGCGGCGCTCACGCACATCGTGGTCGCGGAGTACGGGCTCGGTCGCAGCGACGAGGCGCAGCGCCACGAGGCGCGCCTCGCGCACGCTCTCGCGATGCACTGACCGACGCTGCGCGAACTCAGAGCATGTCGCGGTAGAAGGCGTCGAAGCGGGCGGAGAACGAGAAGCTCGTCCGCTTCCATTTGTCGGCGAGGATGGCGATCACGATCGACGCGCGGGTG
>CAZOLL010000071.1:8984-13101 GCA_964580365.1 uncultured Phycisphaeraceae bacterium | reverse complement strand
CGAGCAGGTCGCCCTCGGCGCCGAGCATCGCCTTGCGGATCTGCGGCAAGGGCAGCGGGCCGAGGCCGATGAACTGGTCGTGGAACTCGCGCAGCGAGCCGCCCGGGTGCGCGCGCATCCAGTCCTGGCGCAGCTTGCGGATCATCAGCTTGCCGAGCGTGTAGTACCCGTACAGCGCGTCCGTGACCCCGCGCTTCGCCTCGGACTCGGCGACCGGCGCGGGCTGGTAGGCCTGCTCCTCGAAGAACGCGAGCGCCTGCTCGTAGGTCATGCCGCGCGTGTGCATGCGGATGCCGACGCAGAAGCGCGCGTCGCGGAGCAAGGCGTCCTGCAGTTGCGCCAGGCGGTAAGCCGGCTCGCCGCGGTGGAAGCCCTCGTCGAGCATCATCTGCTCGCAGTCGTGCGCCCAGCCTTCGATGTTCGTGTTGGCGCCGAACACCTTGCGCAAGCGCGTCGGGAAGCGCGGCGCATACAGGAACTGCAGGTAGTGGCCGGGGTAGGCTTCGTGCACCGACACGTTGGAGATCATCGGGCCGTACCACTGCCGCATGAACTCCTCCTGCTCGGCCGCGCTCGACGACGGGTCGGGCAGCGTCATGAAGTAGTAGGCCTCGGTCGCGCTGGGCGGCTCGAACGGGCCGGGCGTGTCCATCGAGGCGGACGTCGTCGCGCGCATGAACGGTGGCGTCTCGGCGACGCGCGCGGGCGGCGAGTCGGGGATCGTGACGATGCGATGGTCGACGATGAACGCGCGGATGGCGTCGAGCGACGCCTGCGTCTCGGCGATCAGCCGGTCGGCCGGCGGGTGCGCGCGCGACATCTCCTCGAACACGACGGTCGCGGGGCGCGACGCGTCGATGAGCTTCGCGGTCGCGACGAACGCGGCCTGGTTCTTCTTCAGGTCGGACTCGGCGATCGCGAGCAAGGCGTCGATCGACATGTCGATGCCCTCGTCGGCGGCGAGCTTCTTGCGCCACGCGTCTTCGCCGATCGCGTTCGAGCCGTTCGAGCGCGGCAGGAGGTCGTTCACGAGGAACGTCTTGTAGTCCTCGAGCGCGCGGATCACGGCCGCGTTCGTCTGCTCGAACTCGGCGCGCAGCTTCGGGTCGGTCACGGACTGGAAGGCGAGCGTCACGTCGTTCTTGAAGAAGCCCTGGTTGCCTTCGATCTGCTCGATCGCGATCTCGGTGAGGATGCGCGGCGGGTTGTCGAGGTTCTCGCGCGCCTGCGCGAGGAACGCGGGCATCGCGCGCTCGCGGGCGATCAGCGACTTCATGCGCTGTGCGGCCGGCGCGAAGTCGCGCTTGATGAGGTAGAAGGCCGCCTGCGTGACCGCCGCGCTGTAGGTGTCCGGGTCGCGCGCGAACGGGCGGATCACCTCGAGGTCGAGGAGCTGCGAGCGCGCCACGCCCTTCGCGAACTCGAGGTCGAGCGCGCGCTCCGCGCTGAGCCCCGCCGCGGTGAACCGCTCGAAGCGGTCGAGGGAGCCGTGCAGGCTCGCGATGGCCGCGGCGCGCGCGGCGGGCGTGCGGTCCTCCAGCCGATCGTCGGAGTCGTGCACGCCGAGCTGCGACGCGTTGGTCGGGTGCGTCTCGAGGTGCCAGTCGATGAAGTCGTTCACCGCGGAGTCGAACGACGAATCGGCCGCGCGGGGGAAGAGCGAGCACGACGTCAGAAGCACGGGGATCGCGGGGATCGCGAGGAGCAGGAAGGCGAGGCGACCGAGGCGAAGTTGCATGGAGGGATCTCGGACTCTGCGTGCGGTGGACGGAGCGCGCCGAGTTCAGCGAACCCCGGGCGGGCGGACAAGTGCGTGCGCGTCGCACGGTCCGGGCGAGGTGCGAGCGGTCGCCGGCGGGCGCGCGTGCGCGACGCGCGCGCGCGTTGATCGCGCGCCGCCTCGTTCCGCGCCGACTGCGTCGAAAAACCCGTCGCGATGCCGCGCGAATGCGGCGTCGCGACGGGTTTGCGCTTCGCGGGACGCGTGCGCAGGACTAACTTCGGACCGCGTCGCGCGGCGCTTCGCGCCGCGACCTCCCGTTCCCCGCGTCCCCCACGAACGGTTCCACCATGACGATCTCTTCGCTGCTCGCGCTCGCTGTCGCGCTCTCGTCTTCCAACGCGCCGGGTCCCGGCGCGCCGCGCTGCGGTTTCGGCGCGCCCGACCAGCGCACGCCGGGCGCGCAATCCGCGCGACTGCCGTCCGACTGCGGCTACTTCTCGACGACGATCAAGCCCGAGTACTCGCCGGCGCGGCTCTACGACATCCCCGTCGTCTTCCACGTCATCCAGAACACTTCCGGCGTCGGCTTCCTCAGCGCCGCGACGCTCCAGGCGCAGATCGACGTGTTGAACGAGGACTTCCAGGCACTGGCCGGCTCGCCCGGCGCGCCCGGGCACGACGCGAAGATCCGCTTCCATCTCGCGACGAAGGACCCGGCTGGCAATCCGACGACCGGCATCACGTACACGACGAACAACACGTGGTTCAACGACAGCGGCTCCTACTGGAACACGCTCGCGTGGGACACGAACCGCTACCTGAACATCTACACGAACCTCGCGAGCGGGTATTTCGGCTACGTGCCCGATTGGCCGCAGGGCGGCATCGTCGGGCAGAAGCTCGACCGCGTCGTCCTTTGGTGGGAAGCGGTCGGCAAGGCGCCGACTACCGGGTGGCCGCTCAACATGGGCCGCACCGCGACGCACGAGGTCGGGCACTACTTCGGGCTCGACCACACGTTCGTCGGCGGCTGCGCGAGCGTCGGCGCCTGCTACACGAACGGCGATCTGATCTGCGACACGAACCCGCAGTCGACCGAGACCTTCGGCTGCCCGGCGTCGAAGACGAGCTGCAGCCTGCCCTCCGCCTTCCACAACTACATGGACTACAGCGACGACCCGTGCCTGTGGGAGTTCACGGTCGAGCAGGTGAACCGGATGCGCTGCACGATCCAGCACTGGCGGCCGAACCTCCCGGTCGACAAGAACACGAGCTACGGCTCGGGCTGCGCGGGCTCCGGCGGGTTCGTGCCGACGCTCGCCGTCATCGGCAGCGCGGCACCGGGCGCGCAGGTCTCGCTCGTCGTCGACGGCGGGCTCGGCGGCGCGCCGGCGTTCGTGTTCGTGGGCGCGACGACCGCTGCGCTCCCGCTGGGCGCGGGATGCACCTTGAACGTCGCGCCGGTGCCGCCGGTGATCCTCGGGCCGTTCCCGCTCACGGGAGTCGGGCCGGGCAACGGCGCTCTGCAGTTCTTCGCGACGATCCCCGTGTCCGCGCCGGTCGTGACCGTGACGACGCAAGCGTTCGTCGGCGACGCGGGCAACCCGCTCGGCTTCTGCGCGACGCGCGGGGTCTCGATCCCGGTGGAGTGAGCGGCCGGCCGCGCGGCGTGCGTGGGTCCGCGCATGCCGGATTGATCCGCACGACCGGCGGCCGTTACGCTGCCGGCATGAATCGACTCGACATCGCAGCCCTCGCCCTCGCGCTCCCGTTCTTCCTCCTCGCCTGCAACGGCGATTCGAAACCGCAATCGAGCTCCGAACCCGCGAAGACCGCGGGTCCGCCGGGCGCCGAGATGGACGCCGCCGCGAAGGAGCTGATGGCGCGGCCGGAGGACACCGCGCCGGCGATCGAAATCCAGCACTGCTTGATCTCGTTCAAGGGCGCGCCGCGGATGCAGGGCGTCACGCGAACGAAGGACGAGGCGAAGGCGCTCGCGGAGAAGGTGTGGAAGGACGCGGTCGGCGGCGCGGACTTCCTATCGCTCGTGAAGGAGTACACGAACGACAGCCCGCCCGGCATCTACCCGCTGGATCAGAACTCGCGTCGCGGAATGGTGAAGAGCTTCGGCAACGTCGGCTGGCGCCTGAAAGTCGGCGAGGTCGGCGTGGCGGTTTGGGACGCGAACAACAGCCCGTACGGCTGGCACATCATCAAGCGGTTGAAGTAGTCGTCGAAGAGGACGGCTCGGCGCGCGCGCTGCAGACGCGCGCGATGTCCGTCGCGGACGGGCCCGGCGCGAGTGTCTGAATCACGGTCCGCGCAGGCTTCTCGGGGAGCCGCGTCACCCGCGCCACCGGGCAATACGCCGCGCAAACGAGCGTTAAATGGCGA
>CAZOLL010000071.1:0-8974 GCA_964580365.1 uncultured Phycisphaeraceae bacterium | reverse complement strand
TGGGGAGATGGGGCGAGGGGGAGAAGGGGAGAAGGGGGGAAGGGGAGAAGGGGGGAAAGGGAGAAGGGGAGATGGGTCTATTCCCCCATTCCCCCCCGCTCCCGTTCCCCCGCGCCCCCGGGCACGCCGCCCCCCAACCCCCCTTTAACGGGCGATCCGCGTGCGGGGGCGCGGGTGACGCGGGTTTCTGGGAATCGACGCGAGCCTCGTCGGCCCCCGCTCGACTGGTCCACACCGGTCCAGTTGGCCTTTCTCTCGGTCGATGGAGTTCGCATGAAGAGCCACGGTTCCTCCGCCCGCACGGTCGGGGCGCACGACGCGAAGACGAACTTGAGCCAGCTCCTCGACCGAGTCGAATCCGGCGAAGCGATCATCATCATGCGGCACGGTGAACCGGTCGCGCGACTCGTCCCCTTCTCGGAGACCATCGACCGCGAAAAGGTCGAGAGCGCCATCGCCCGCCTCATGGAACTTCAGCGCAGTCAGACGCTCGGAAAGAACCTCACGGTGGAGGACTTGATCAACGAGGGCCGCGAACTTTGAGCTTCGTGCTCGACGCGTCGCTCGCGCTCGCTTGGTGTTTCCGTGACGAGGCGACGCCGTATGCGAACTCTGTCCTGTCCTCGCTCCGCGACGCACGGGCCATCCGAACGACATCCAGCCGCCTCCGGCGTTCCAGAGCGACTCTGCCGAGACGCTTCACGCCACGGCGATCGAACAGGATCTCTCGGCCTACGACGCCGCATATCTCGCTCTCGCGGTCGAGTTCGGAATCCCCCTCGCGACGCTCGACGGGACCGGCCGACGCCAAGGCCTGAAGCAGGCGGCCCAGCGGCTGAAGGTCGTCCTCTACACGCCATCGCCGGCGCGGTAGATCCGGCAAACCGGCGGAGCACGCACGTCAGGTCCTGCTGCGGGTGACGTTCGTCGCCCCGAACGACGCCTCTCACTCCGACACGACTCGAATCACGTTGGGCGGAAGGCCGAGCCCCTGTGACCCGATGACGATCCCGTACGCGCGTCCCCAAGCGAGCTTCGTCGCACCGAATCCCTGATTCACGCGCTCCGGGCAATCGACGACCCTCACGGTCTCGCCGACGATGACTTCCGACAAACCCGTCAGCGGCGCGGCGTTTCAGCGCCCGTCTTCGATGCGGATCAGAAGCACGTCGGCGCCGAGTTCGTCCGTGAGGATCGGGACCTTCGTCGCTCGTGACGAGACGATCGAGCCTCTCAGCAGGGCTCGATCATCGTGGCGAGGCTCACGAAGCGCCGCGTCCGTCGGAGTTGCCGCGGGATTCCGCGGGGCTGCGTCGATCACGCGCCAAGCGTCCGAATCGACTGTTCTCGAGAGCGCGAACCAGTCGCTCCTGCCATGGTGATCGTTCCGTTCACGGCCCCCACGTCCGCGCCACCGGCGCAGATGTTGCGAATCGCGGTCGGCACTCCGACATCGAGAGCGTGTTCGCTCGCGGGCTCGGTCGGCTTCGCGTCAACGACTCGGTCGAAGGTGACGTTGCATTGTTCGCTCACGACTCTGAAGAGCGGGAGCCCGGACTCTCTTCGGGTCACGCTCGACACGGTGCCGAGACCAAGCACGACTCCAGGCTGAATTCCATGCACCCGGATGATCGGAGGCGGTTCCTCTGGCCCGAGGGTCGAGGTTTCGGCAGCAGTCTCCCCATGAATGCAACCGACCTTCACCATGCGGTCATCACGGCGAGAACGGCGATCCCGAGAGTCTGCTTCGTGCGCACCAATCGATCTCCGGCCGGTCGTTCGGGAGTCGCTCGCCGCGTCGGGTTCGCGCATCCGTGCGCACCGCGCAAGGATGTCCAGCACGGCGCCCCGTTCCTCACGGTCCGACCACAGCACGAGCGCACGCATTCTGCACTAGAGGCTCGGAAGAACCGTCGTGTCGCCGTTGTCGCGCACTCGAACGGAGAGCGCCGTTCCGGGCGAGGCGCCGGCACGTCTGTCGAACACGACCACCCAGCACGCGAGTTCCAGAAAGTACGTCATTGCGTAGAACTCGTAAGCGGCCGGATCTCGCACGTACCATCGCCCAGATTCCCAGGCTCGGGCGCGCACGCGATCTCGGATGGCCTCGTCGGGCTCTGCTTTCGCGCTTCGTTCGGGGTCGACAGTTCCCTCGGACTCGACCGCGCGTGGCGTCGAGATCTCCTCGGTGCGGCATCCGAACCACGCGACGGCCACTACTCCGAGCGACGCAACACGTGGCCGGCAGCTCATTGTTCACCGCGCGACGATCTGAGGTCCACTTTCATTCTGACGCCCTCTTGTTCCGCGTCGGGATCGACGACCGGCACCTGGACTCGAGTCCGATCGATCACTCTCCGACGCACATCCACGCCGCGCGCGGCGTCCCGCCCAGCGTCGGGCCCGCCTCGTACCCAAACGCGCATCATGCCCCGAGATCGTCGAGCCGCGCCCGCCAGTACCCAGGACGACGACTCGTGTGGACGATTCCCACGACGATCAAGATGTCGTGCGTCACGGCGTAGACGACCTTGATCGGGAAGGTCCGGAGCAGCAGCGCTCGCGTCCCCGTCGATTCGCCCTTGATCAGGATCGCCGATCCCGAGAGAGGGAATTCGTGGGCGATCGCAAGGAACTCGTCGATCTCCGCGAGGAGCACGTCGCCGAGTCCTGGTTGGCAGGACTCGTAGTACGCGACTGCGTCCAAGTACTCGGCACTCGCCGCCGCGAGGTACCGCTCTTTCATCGCGCCTTGCGAATCGCTTGAAGGCGCTCGCGAACGCGCCGGCGCACTTCGGCGCCGTCGATCAGTTCGCCGGAGCCGTCTTCGATCGACTTCATGCGACGCGCGATCTCGTCGCCCCAAATCGTGTCCGCGTCGGAGTCGGCGGCTCCGTGGTCGAGGCTCGCGATCAATGCCTGCGCGAGCTGCGCCCGGTCCTTCTTCGACAGCTTCAGAAGGTCGGCCAAGATCGGATGCGTCTTTGCCATGGCGAGAGTCTACCCCGCTCGGCGCCGCAAGCGCCCGGGTCGCAGCGAACCGAGTGCGACGAGTCACGCACGCGGCCGCATCACCTGCGCATCCTCGAACGAATCGGGTCGCACGTCGCATCGCGACGCGCGGCCCGTCCGTGGTGTCGAGTCGCGGGGGCGGGATCGACGCGGAGCGAGATGCGGTTGTCGCTGGCCGCTGTGTCACCCGATCAGCGCAGGCGAACGCCTCATTCCCACCGCGTTCGAGTCTTGTGTCCTGTCAGGGTCGCGATGGTGACACGAGCGAGGTCGTACGGAGGTCGCGCGACGGCAGGAGTGCGGTCCAGGTCGACGGACCGGAACGAGCCGGACCGTCACGGCTCGTTGGTCCACACCCGGACCTTCCGGTCGAGGCTCGCCGACGCGATCACGCGACCGTCGGGAAGAACCGCCACGCTCGTGACCGGGCCTTCGTGCCCCTCGAGCTTCTTCGTCACCGTTCCGCGGGCGGCGTCGATCCGCAGCACGAGGTTGTCCTGCGTGCCGGCGATGAGCTCGCGTCCGCCGGGAGCGACGACCAGGGCGTTCGCTTCCACCTGCATGCCCCCTTTCGCCGCGAAGCCGTCGCGAGCCTTCCCCGTCGCGACGTCGATTGCCCGCAGCGCCGGCTCCGCTGTCGCGACGAACAACGTCGCGTCGTCCGCGGCGAACGCGAGTGCGGTCACGCGCGCTTCGTGCTTCCAGGAGCGCAGTTCCCGCGGAGCGTCTTCTCCGGTCAGCGTCCACAGTCGGACGTTGCCGCCGTCGTCGCCGCTCGCGAGCGTCTTGCCGTCCCCGGCGACGGCGATCTCCACCACCGCGTAGTCGTGCGCGAGCGAGCGCGGCTCGGCGCCGGCGTCCTTCGAATCGAGCAGGTCGGCCACGGCGAAGACGAGCAACGCGTTGTCGCGGCTCCCGACGAAGAGCGTCTTGCCGTCACGAGAAAACGCGAGCGCCTCGACGGCTCCGCTCGAGCTCTTCGACGCGACCTGGTGGCGCTTCGGATCGCCGGCGTCGGTGACACCGGGGCCGACGCGCCAGAGCGAGAGCTTCTCGTATTCGTCGCCGCTCGCGAGCAGCGCGCCGTCCGGCGTGAACGCCAACGCGTGCACCTCGCCGTCGTGCGCGCCGAGCTCGACCGTCCCGTCGCAGGAATCAGCGGCCCACAACGCGACCTTGCCGTCGACCCCGCCGGTCGCGAGCCAGTGTCCGTCGGGCGAGAACACGACGCTTGCTGCGTTCTCAATCTGCCCGGAGAAGATCGTGGGCTCATCGAGAACAACAGCGAGCGAAGCACCGCAGGCAAGAACGGTCGCGAGGAGCATGGCGGACCTCCGGTCGGATCGCGTGGGAATCACACGAGGCGCAGAGCAGCGCGCACATCGTAGCCGTCGACGGAACCGCGGCCCGGCGACCGCGGTTCGCGCGATTCTCGGGACTCGGGCGTCGTGCACGGCGCGCGGCCGGGCGTCCGAATCTGACTTCATCCTTCATCCACGCGCCGCGACCGCCGATGTCCAACCTGGACAATTCCTGCCAACGGAGCCATACTTCCCCCATGAACGTCTCGCTGACCGATGAGCTCCGCAAGTTCGTTGAGGAGAAGGTTGCGTCGGGCCTGTACCACTCCGCGAGCGAAGTGGTTCGCGAGGGGTTGCGGCTCCTCGCGGAAGCGGATCAGTTGCGTGCGATGCGCCTGAAGGACGTCGGTAGGAAGATCAAGGCGGGCGCGGATCAGCTGAAGCAGGGCATCGGCCGCCCGGGCGACGAGGTCTTCGCTCGGCTCGAAGCGCGGATCGCGAAGCTCGAGCACAAGCCTCGCACGTGATGTCCGAGTTCATTCTCTCGCCGCTCGCCGAGGACGACCTCGGCGAGATCGTGGATTACATTGCGCGCGATGATCCCGTGGCGAGTCGCCGCGTGTTGGCTGACATCCGAACCGCAATCGACACGCTGGTCGCGCAGCCGCGTGCGGGGCACCTTCGAGAAGACCTCGTGCCTGGGCAGTCGTTTCGGTTTTGGCGCGTGCACTCCTACCTGATCGTTTACCTGCCGGACACTCGTCCCATCGCGATCGCCCGAGTGCTGAGCGGGCACCGCGACATCGAGGCGATCCTGGCCGACACCGTCGATCGGTAGCCGCGGGTCCGGCGACTCGCCTGCCCGCTTGTGCGACTCCGAAGCGCCGATACCCTCCGACGCCCCATGTTGTCCGTTGCGTTCCCGCTGCAGTTCCTGCTCGCGTTCGTTGCCGGACTGGCGAACCGCCACCAGCAACGCGTGATCGACCACCTCGTCGAACAGAACACGATCCTCGCGGCGAGGCTTGCAGGCCGACGCATCCGCTTCACCGACGCCGAGCGCGCGCGGCTCGCACGCACCGGCAAGGCGCTCGGGAAGAAGCTGCTCGAGAAGTACGCCATGATCGTCACGCCCGAGACGATCCTGCGCTGGCACCGACAGCTCATCGCGCGGAAGTGGACGTTCGCCAAGAAGAGCGTCGGCCGGCCGTGCGTGATGAAGGTGATCGAGCAGCTCGCCGTGAAGATGGCGAGAGAGAACGCGGGCTGGGGCTACGAACGCATCCAGGGCGCCCTCGCGAACGTCGGGCACGACGTCGCGCGTTCGACGATCGCCGCGATCCTCCCGCGCAACGGGATCCCGCCCGCGCCGCGGCGGCGGATGCGCTGGCGTACGTTCATCAAGGCGCACTTCGGCACGCTCGCCGCCGCCGACTTCTTCACGACCGAGGTCTGGACCGCGCGAGGGCTGGTCACGTTCTTCACGCTGTTCGTGATCCGGTTGAAGTCGAGGCAGGTCGAGATCCTCGGGACGACCGACCGGCCGAACGGGGAGTTCATGGAGCAGGTCGCGCGGAATGTGACCGACGCGGAGTCCGGCGCGCTGCGCGGCGTGACGCACCTGATCATCGACAACGACTCACTGTTCACCGACGCGTTCCGACGGCGGCTCCGCGCATCGGGGACAGAGTGCGTTCGCACGCCGGTGAACATGCCCATCTGCAACTCGTTCGCGGAGCGCTGGGTCAAATCGGTCAAGTGTGAGTGCCTCGATCGCATGATCTGCGTCGGCGCCGGGGCGCTGCGGCGCGCGCTCGCCGAGTATGTCGAGCACTATCACGAAGAGCGCAGCCACCAAGGATTGAAGAACCGCATCCCGATCCCGCCCGCCAACTTTGGGCGGGTCGATGGCTTGCTTCTGCGCAAGGATCGGCTCGGCGGGTTGCTCCGGTACTACTTCCGCGATGGAGAGCGCGAGCCCGACGTGAATCGTCGGCTGAGATTGGTGCCCCGACCGCACTGACGCGGCAATGAGATCCGGCGAATCGGGTCGACTCGAACGCGGCCGAGTTTCCGGACCCTGCACCGTTCGTTTTCCCGCTGCGCGCGCAACTCCCGAAACGAAAAGGCCTCACGTCGCTGCGCGACGCGAGGCCTACTGCGACATCTCTGTTGTCTGGTAGCGGGGGCAGGATTCGAACCTGCGACCTCCGGGTTATGAGCCCGACGAGCTGCCAGCTGCTCCACCCCGCGGTGTTCTCGCGCTCTCGCGCGAGCCGGGCATCCTAGGGGTCGCGGCGCGGAACTCACAAGAGACTTGCGAGATTCCGCGCCGCGAGGGAGACCGGGCGGCTCGAGCGCCCGGAGACCGATTTCGAATCACATGCCGGGGAGCATGCCCTCCGCGAGCAACTCGTCGCTCTCCGCGTCGCGCAGCTCGACCGCAAGGCCGGCGAGGTCCTTCACGTCGGCGACGCCGAGCGGCAACGCATCGCCGTCCTTGGTGCGCAGGCGCAGGCGGGCGCTCCCGTGACGAACGACCAGCTCCGCGACCTCGACCATCTCGCCGCCGTCCGGATCTTCCACGAGGACGACGACGTCGGAGACGCCGTCGAGGCCGCGCGCGCGCAGCTCGAACGACTGGTTCGGCACTCGCGGTTGCGACGCCATCCTCACGCGCACCGAGCCGCCCTCGCCGAAGCGGCCGCTCGACTTCGAGCTCTTCGCCTTCTTCGCGAGGTCGCCGAGCGTGCCGACGAGATAGACATCGCCGTCCTCGCCGCGGATCTCGATGCGACGGCCTTCCATGTCGTCGGCGTCGAGCAGGTCGAGGGGCAGCGCGTCTCCGTGCTTGGTGTCGAGGCGCAGGCGGTAGCGGCCGTGGCCCTTCGACTCGAGCGCCGGGCCTTCCTCGGACTCGCCTTCCTCACCTTCGACGTCGAGGAAGTAGTCCTGTTCGGGCAGGCCACGAACCTCGACGCGGAAGCGCGAGCGGTTCTTCGACTCCTGCTCGTCGAGCTTGGCTTCGCCGCGCGCGTCCTCGTCGGGAGCTTCCTCGGGGCGCGACAGCGCGATCTCGGTGCGCTCGCGGCCGGAGCTGCCCTGGCCGTCGAACGCCGGCATCTCGCCGAACAGGTAGACGACCTCGCCGACGCGGACTTCGACGCGACGCCCGACCAGGTCGAGCAGCGACGCGGCCTCGAGCGGCAGAGCGCCGTGCTCGAACGTCATCTCGAGCTCGCCGCCCTCGTCGTTCTCTCCGTCGTCGCCGGACCCGTCGTCTTCGCCTTCGTCGCCTTCACCATCCTCGCCTTCGTCGCCGGAGCCTTCGTCGTCTCCGTCGCCCTCGTCGCCCCCGTCGAACGCGGACGGCTCGCCGCCGCCCTCGCCGTCACCTTCGGAGCCTTCGTCGCCCGAACCCTCGTCGCCCGAGCCGTCATCGCCCGAGCCATCGTCGTCGTTCGAGCCGAACGTGGCGACGAACTGCATCTCGCCCAGTTCGCCGGCCATCCAGAGGTCGAAGGAGAGTCCCTTCGTCACATGGCGCACCTTGAACTTCAGCTTCTCCTGGACGGACTCACCGCGCAGACGTCGCCTCTCACAGATCTCGCCCGACGCATCCGAGTCGGGCGCCGGGTCCGGTCGCACCAGCGGCGCGGACGTGCGATCGCCTTCGTCATCGTCGTGGAAGGCGAATGCGGAACCGGCGAGGAGCGCCGGAACCGCCGCAGTGAGTGCGAACTTCATCCAGTTGCGCATGGGCGGTGGACCTCTTCAGGGGGCAGGTTCGTTCGGTATCGGGTCTGACGCGTGCCGAATGCAGCTCCGATCCGTCGGAATGTCGGAAAATCGGAGGCGCCGGGCCGAACCTGGCCGAATCAGCCGCCTCCGGGCCTCGCGTGCGACTCTTCCGCGACGGCCGTCCGCAGCGACTTCAACCGGAACGCGGTTTCCTCCGGCAGCCAGTTGGCGAGATCCGCGTCCGCCGGCAGCTCTTTCGCCGCGCCGGCGGCGTCGCCGTTCGCGAGCAGGGCTTCGACGAGGTCGAGCGTGATCGCGAGGCGATCCGCGGCGTCAAGGCCCGCGCGATCGCGGAGCTGTTTCAGCCGCTTCTCGGCGCGCTCGGCGTCGCCGGTCTCCACCTCGAGGCGAGCGAGCCGGCGCAGCAGGTCGAGCGGAGCGTCCGCGGGGAGCCCCGACAGGATCTCGAGGGCTCGTCGCACATCGCCGCGCGCGACGTGGAGCTCCGAGGCGCCGCGCACCGCGCGCTCGCGGGCGGACGCCGAGAGTTCCGGGTCGGCGAGCAGCTCGTCGTAGGCCGGGAGCGCGTCGGGCGGGCCGTGCTCGCGCCAGAGTCCCTCGGCGCGCAGCAGCTGGAATTCGGCGCGCTCGTCGTGCGAGAGGGCGCCGGGCGCGGCGAGGCGCGCTTCGACGACCGAGAGCGCGGTGGCGACGTCGCCGGCCGCGAGTGCGCTCGCCGCGAACGCGCGCTCCGCGGGTGCGAGCTCGGCCGCGGGGGCAGCCGACTCGGTCAGCGCGCGCACGAGCTGCCCGGCGGCCCATTGCTCGAGCCGCGGTCGTCCGCGGGCCGCGACGCGCGCGACGATCTTCCTCCACGCCGCGACGTCGGATCTCGCGATGCTCGCGAGCGCGTCGCGACA
>CAZOLL010000070.1:0-13202 GCA_964580365.1 uncultured Phycisphaeraceae bacterium | reverse complement strand
CTGGTTGCCGCCCGAGAGCGCGGCCGCGGGCGCCGAGAGCTCCGCGCCGCGCACGTCGAACCGCGCGCGCGCCGCTTCCGCGCTGGCCTCGAACGCACGGCGCGCGAGGAATGGTCCGCGCGTCACGGTCGCGAGCGCGGGCGTCGAGAGGTGCAGGTTCTCGGCGATCGACAGCCCCGCGGCGAGCCCGGCGCTGCCTCGATCCTCCGGGACGATCGCGAGCCCGAGATCGCGCGCGCCGCGCGCGCCCGCGGAGCCGAGCGGACGCCCGTCGATCGCGACGGCGCCCCGCTCCGGCTTCCGCAATCCTGCGACACACTCGAACAGCTCGCGCTGTCCGTTGCCGTCGACGCCGACGACCGCGACCAGCTCGCCGTCAGCGACCGAAAACGTCGCCTCGCGCAGACGTGCGGCGGCCAGCGCCTCGACCGCGATTCGCGGGCACCCGCCACCTGCCGGCGCACCAGCGGCAGTCGCGGGCTCGGTCCGAAGCACGGTCGCGTCGCCCCCCACCATTGCATGCACCAGCGCGGCGGAATCGAACGGCGCCGAGTCGAAGCGTCCCGCGACCCGCCCGCGCCGCAGCACCGTCACGGAATCGGCGATCGCGTCCACCTCCGCGAGACGGTGCGTGATGAAGATCACCGCGATCCCGGACAGCGCGAGTCGACGGGCCTCCGCGAGCAGTCGATCCGCCTCGTCCGGCGTGAGCACCGCCGTGGGCTCGTCGAGCACGAGCACGCGCGCGCCGGCCAACAGCGCCCGCGCGATCTCGATGCGCTGCCGCTCGCCGAGCCCGAGCATGTCGGCGCGGCGGTGCGGCTCGGGAAGCGTGAACCCCGAGCGGCGTTCCGCATCGGCGTGAAGGTCTTCGAGCGAACGTCGCGACAAGCCGCGCCCACGCGCCGTCCCGGCGATCTCGAGGTTTTCGGCGACGGTGAGCGCGCCGATGATCGTGTCGTGCTGCGGCACCATCCCGATGCCGAGCGAGCGCGCGTCGATCGGCGACGCGATGCGCGCCGTCTTGCCGTCCAGCTCGATCGTCCCCGCGTCGGGCGCGAGGCGGCCCGCGAGGATCTTCACGAGCGTCGACTTGCCCGCGCCATTCTCGCCGAGCAGCGCGACGACCTTCCCCGCGTTCGCACGCAGGTCGACGCCGTCGAGCGCGGGCGGCGCCGGCGGCGCCGGCGCATCCCCCGGCGCCGACGCGAAGCGCTTGCGCACGCCGCGCAGGACGACGTCCATCGTCAGCCGCCCGCGCCGTTCATCTGCTCCAGCGCCTTGTCGATGTGCGCGCGCACCGTGAGCGGCACCTTCGCCGCGAGCAGCGGGTTGAACGCGAGGTGCACGACCCCGCTCTTCGCGTCGTAGTCGTACTCCCTTCCCTTCACGTCCCCGCTCTTCACGTCGCGCGCGATGCGGACGTACGACTCGGCGACCTCGAGCACGACGCTGGCGACGACGACGCTCGGCTTCACGTTCGACTGATCGGAGTTGCATCCGATCGCGAGGATGCCGCGGTCTTCCGCCGCGTTCAGCACGCCGAGCCCCGCGGCGTCGGCGTCGTGGAACAACACGTCCGCGCCCTGGTCGACCAACGCGAGCGCCGCCTGCTTCGCGGCCGCGACGTCCTCCCACGAGCCGACGAACGACGTGACGACCTTCGCCTGCGGGTTCAGCTCGTGCACTCCGCGCTCGAACGACTCGAACGCGCTCTTGACCGGCGGGATCTCGACGCCGCCGACGCACCCGACGCGGCCCTTCGCCGTGATCCCGCCGGCGAGGAGGCCGGCGAGGTAGGCGGGTTGATCGATCTGGTAGCGGACCGATGAGACGTTGTTCGCGACGACGTTGCCGGACGTCACGACGAACGCCGTGTTCGGGAACTCCGCGGCGACGCGCTTCGCGGGCCCGGAGAACTCGAACCCGTGGCCGAACACGAGCGCGTAGCCCTGCGACGCGAAGTCGCGGAACGCGCCTTCGAACTCGGACGGCGACTTCACCTGCACCTGCCGCACGGATGCGCCCAGCTCGTCCTCGATCCGTTTCAGCCCGGCGTAGGCCGATGCGTTCCAGCCGTTGTCGGAGATCGGCCCGGGCGAGAGCAGCGCGACGCGGAACGCGCCGTCGCCGCCGGTCTTCCTGTCGTCGCTGCACGCGCCGAGCCCGAGCGCGGCCAAAATGGCGGTGATGCAGATGAGGATCGAGCGCATGCGCCGCATCGTGACGGCTCGCCCTCCGATCTACAATCCCGCGCCATGTCGACGAAGATCCGCACCTCCTGCACCCGCGACTGCCCCGACGCCTGCGGGCTGATCGCGACCGTCGAGGACGACGGCCGCGTCTCGCGCCTGCAAGGCGACCCCGAGCACCCGATCACGCGCGGCTTCCTCTGCTACCGGGTCGGGACGCACTACCTCGAGCGCCAGTACTCGAGCGAGCGCATCACGACCCCGCTCGTGCGGCGCGGCGACCGCTTCGAGCCGCTCGCGTGGGAGTCGGCGCTCGACCTCGCCGCGGAGCGCCTCGATCGGATCCGCAAGGAGTCGGGCGGTGCCGCGATCCTCCATTTCCAGGGCGGCGGCTCGCTCGGCATCCTGAAGAACCTGAACCACGTGATGTTCCGCTTGCTCGGCGCCACCGAGACGCGCGGCGAGGTGTGCGACGGCGCCGGCCCGTGGGCGCAGGAGGCGGATTTCGGCAGCGCCGACGTCAACGACCTCGAGGACGCCGTCAACGCGAAGGCGCTCGTCTTGTGGGGCAAGAACGTCGCGTCGTCGTCGCCGCACTCGACGCCGATCCTGAAGAAAGCGCGCGCGAACGGCGCGACCACATGGCTGATCGACCCGCTGCCGCACCAGGCCACGCAGCTGGTCGATCGCCACGTCAGCGTCCGCCCCGGCGGCGACGCCGCGCTCGCGCTCGCGGTCGCGCGCGTCGTCATCGAGAGCGGGCACGCCGACCCCGACGTCGAGCGGGTCACCGAGAACTTCGCGGAGTACCGCGCGCTCGTGATGTCGCGCAGCGTCGCGCAGTGGTGCGCCGAGGCCGACGTTGCGCTGGCGGTGGCGGCGGAGATGGCCGACCTCTTCGTGAAGCACGCCCCGGTGACGACGTGGCTCGGCTGGGGAATGCAGCGCCGCGTGAACGGCGCGACGCAGATCCGCACGATCGACGCGCTTCACCTTCTCACCGGAAACGTCGGCCGGCCGGGCGCCGGCGTCTCGTTCACGGTCGTGCGCCGCCAGCCGTTCGACCTCGCGTTCGTGAAGGACCTCGCGCGGCGCGTGCCGCGCACGCTGCTCCTGCCCAAGCTCGGCGCCGAGCTGCTCGCCGCGACCGATCCGCCGATCCGCGCCGTGGTCATCGACAACGGCAACCCGGTCGCGACCAACCCCGAGTCGCCGACCACGCAGCGCGCGCTCGCGTCGCGCGAGTTCGTGATGGTGCTCGACCCGTTCCTCACCGACACCGCGCGTCTCGCACACCTCGTGCTGCCGACCACGACCATGCTCGAGGAGTCCGACCTCGTCGGCTCGTACGGGCACCACTTCGTCTCCGCGTCGCGCCCGGTTGCGCGGCGCATCGAAGGGATGCGCTCCGACCTCGAGATCTACCAGGCTCTCGCCGACCGCCTCGGCGTCGGCGAGTCGCTGCGCGGCACGTCAGAGGAATGGTGCGAGCGCATCGCGTCGTCGCTCGCGAAGCACGGCTTCGATCGCACGGCGTTGCTCGAGCGCGCGCGCCGCGCACCGGGCTTCGCGCCGGTCGCGTTCGCCGGCAAGCGCTTCGCGCACGAAAGCGGCAAGGCGCGCTTCGTCACCGAGTACCGCGGCCCCGAGGCGCGCGACGCAGCGCTGCCCCTCACGCTGCACGGCCTCTCGACCGGACGCTGGCAGACGTCGCAGCTCACCGACGCCGACGCGGAGCGCGAGGGCGAGCTCGCGGTCACGTGCCACCCGGATTCGTCCGGCGGCAGCATGGACGGCCCGTCGTGGTGACGCACGACGCCGACTCCCGGAAGGACACCGTGTCTGCGCCGCGCGCGCGGCCCGTGCGGAAGAACCGCGGCGTCAACCAGCTGGTGCGCGCGCGCACGACCGACTTCGGCGACGGCGCGGCGTTCTATGACGAAGGCGTGCGCCTGCGTCCGCGCGACGCGACGCCGGCCGGGAGCGCGAAGCGATGAGCGAGCCGTCGACGTCGAAGCGTCTGGTGCGCACTTCGGCCGAGCGCGGCGTCGCGACGCTCGTGCTCGACGACCCGCCGGCCAACGGATACTCGTATGAAATGATGCGCGCGCTCGACGAGGCGATCCTCGCCGCGCGCATGGACGACGCGGTGCACGTCGTCGTCCTCACCGGCGCCGGCGACCGCTTCTTCTGCGCCGGCGCGAACGTCGAGATGCTCGGCCGCGTGACTCCGCGCTTCAAGTACTTCTTCTGCCTGCACGCGAACGAGACGCTGCTCCGCCTCGAGCAGACGCCGAAGCTCGTGATCGCCGCGTTGAACGGCCACACCGTCGGCGGCGGCCTCGAGGTCGCGCTCGCGTGCGACCTGCGCGTCGGCTGGAAGAACACGGCGCAAGGCGCGAAGCCGCCGAAGATCGGGCTGCCCGAGGTGAACCTCGGGGTGCTGCCCGGGACCGGAGGAACGCAGCGGCTCGTGCGCGCGCTCGGCAAGTCGAAGGCGATCGACTGGATGGCGAGCGGCGAGAACAAGAGCTTCGAGGAGGCGCAGGCGGCGGGCCTGATCGACCGCATCGTCGAGGCGGACTCCGTCGACGCGTTTCACGCGAAGGTCGCCGAGTTCGCGCGCACGTTCTGCCCGCCCGCGAAGGCGTCGCAGGCGGTCGGCTTCATCAAGCGCGCGTGTCAGACAGGGGCCGAGATCCCGCTCGAGGCGGGCTTGGCGCTCGAGCGCGAGCTGCAGCAGCAGTTGTTCCAGGCGGCTGATGCGAAGGAGGGCATCGCGGCGTTCAACGAGAAGCGCAAGCCGCAGTTCAAGGGGGGGTGAGCCCAAGCCCCGTCCCTTGGGTCCGGTGCGCTCGATCCGCGCAGCGCAACTCGAGGGCTCGAGTCGGAGCCGCGTTCAATGAACCGCGCGTGGCTTGGGCAGCGTGAGGTCGAGGTTCGTCACTCGTCCTTCTGCGACGGTGAGATCTCCCGCGGCGAGATCCTCGCCGTCGAGCGAGAATCGATAGGTGTAGTCGCCGACAGGGATCGCGCGGAGGAAGTCGACCGGCGTCCGGACGAACACGGTTCCGCAGGTGCCGCCCGGACGCGGACCCTCGAGCGTTACATCGAGCGTCGCGTCGATTTCGACGGTCTCGCCGTCCCAGTCGAACCTCGAGTTCACCTGCACGCCGCCGACCGCGCCGAGCGCGACGGGCAGGTCGGTCGTCGTGTTCTGGGCGATCGAGAGCAGCGTCTGCGTTTCGTCCGATGCGTGCACGACCTGCGACCCGAACTCGACGCCGTAGGCCCCGACGGGGATCCCCTCGAGCACGATCGGATCGCGGGTCGGAAAGAGTTCGATCTCGAGGAAGTCGCGCTCGTTGGTGCCGGGAGCCGTGGGCTCGAGCCGAAGGAAACCGAGCGCCGTCTCCGGACGCTCGAGGCCCGGCTCCAGCACGTCCCACCACCACGACGTCGTCGACGACCATCGCACCGAGAGCCGTCCCGTCGGCCTCGGCACTCCGAGCTGGATCCGCGCCGGGCCCTCGTACCGATCCGCGCGCGCGGCAGCGATCTCGGTCTCCACTCGCTCGAATCCGCTGATCGACCCGACGACGGCGATGGGAACCGACTCGGGAGCGTTGTCGGCGCGCGTCACGAGCCAGACCGTGAGCCGCGCCGCGTCTTCGTCGGGGTATCGGGGCAGTCGCTCCGCGACCGTCGCGTCCGGAAGCGAGGGGCGCGATCGCATCCATCCTTCCGGCAGGCTCGCGACGCGGAGCCTGTCGCCGGTGTGCGCCCGCCCGCGTCTCGCGGTTGCGCCGGAGCGGTCGACTCCAATGCAATCCAGGACGAAGCTCGTGCCGACCGTGAGAGAGACGTCGCGGCTTCCAGCTGGAAAGATCCAGCGCTCCGGAAAGTTGAGCGACTCGCCCAGCGGCGACTTCGTCGTCGAGAGCGCCACGACGCCTCCGCCGGAAACGTCGAGCACGTAGGTGCGACCCGCGGGGACCGCGACCGAGAACGACCCGTCGGCGGCGACGTCGCACGCGAACACCCCGCCGGAGTTCGCTGCGGGAATGCGCCCGGTCCACGCGATGATTGCGTGCGGCCCCGGATCCCGGACGTCCCATGCGAAGACCCTCACGGGGCGGCTCGGTGACGAGCCGTTCGCGAACCGAACGAATCCGGAGATCGACTCGACGTCGGGTACGCGCACGACGAGGTGCTCCGCATCACACTTCGGTCCGCGACGAAGGATGCCTCTTCGGCCGTCCGCGACTGCTGCGACGACACGCGACCAGTGGGTCCGCGCCGGGACGTCGAGCGCGAACGCGCCCTCCGCGCTCGACTCGGTGCGCGCCAATTCGTTTGCATCGGCGTCGAACACCGCGACGCTCGCGGCGATTCCGGACTCCGGCACGTCCTCGCGAACCACGACGCCGCGCAACGAGCTGTGAGCGTCGCCCGCGTGGACCGCGGGCGCCGACGCCGGTGAGATGTCCGCCTCGGAGCGGATCGAGCCGGGCGATGGAGCTGCGCCCGCTGCAACGGGGGGCGAAGGCGCGTTCGCGACGCGCGCGTCTGGCATCGGCTCGGGCTCCGAGCGGATCAGCCACCACGCGCCGATTCCGACGAGCAGCACGGCGACGCCGAGCAGGAACCACAACGATCGTCGTGCGCCAGCGTCGGCCATCCGCCGCTCCCGCTCCTTGGGCAACCCCTCAGCTCGTCATCGCGCGAAGTTACCCGGCGTCCCGTTCGAACTGCCGCACCTCAGCGATGCGGTTCGCCGCGTGCTTCGCCAGCACCATCCGCCGCTGCGCGCCTGCCCGGCCTCGCCGAGCGCTGAGGGGCGCGCTCGGCACGCAGGTGCGCAGCAGCTCGCGTGGAGTCTTCGATGACGTCACGTGGACATCATTCTAGTCGCCGGCCGGGCCTCGTCCGACCACCGCGACCCGCCCGCACCCCGCGACCCGACTCACGCGCCGCGGGCCGAGTCTCGTTCTCGCGACTCGAGTTCGAGTTCGCCCCCCGACTCTCGTCCGCTCCGCGCCCGCGCCCTTCACCCGAATCCCCGATTTCCATTTCCTCCTGAATCGACCGCGCTTCACCGCCGATCGAGCCGGAGCTTCGTTCTCCCCTCGAGGAAACCCACCGTGGATCGTCGGTCGTCCTGCTCCGCCCTCGTCGCCGTCGCGGTTCTCGCGGCGGCTCCCTCCGTCTTCGCGCAGCAGGTAACGGCCGTCGCGTACGGCCCCGACCTCTTCGGCGTCGACGCCGAGCTGGTCGGCGACGCGAACCACGACGGGTTCGCGGATCTCCTGGTCGGGATCCCGAAGGACGGCACGGTCGGCTACGCGGCCGGACGCGCGCGCCTGATCAGCGGCAAGACGAGCGCGACCCTGCGCGACTGGTACGGCACGCTCGCCGGCGACCAGTTCGGCGCTCACGTCGCGGGCGCGGGCGACGTGAACCACGACGGCGTCGCGGACCTCGTGATCGCCGGAACGTCCTCCTCGGTCCTGCCGGGCGCTGGCGTCGTGCGCGTCCACTCGGGCTCCTGGAACGTGCCGATGCTGACGATCCTGCCGCCGGCGGGCGAGTTGACGTTCGGCGCGGCGGTCGACGGCGGCGGCGACGTGAACGCGGACGGCTTCGTCGACGTCGTCGTCGCGGCGCCCGTCGCCGGACACGCGACGTTCTACTCGGGGCAGAACGGCTCCGTGCTGCGCCAGATCACGACACCGGTCGCCGGCGAAGCCTTCGGCGAAAGCGTGTCGTTCGTCGGCGACTCGAACGGCGACGGCCGGACCGACGTGCTCGTCGGCAGCCCGGCGTCGGGAGTCGCGCGCGTGTACTCGGGCGCGAACGGCCAGCTCCTCTTCACGATGGTCGGAACGGCGAGCGACCGGTTCGCCGCCTCGCTCGACGACGCGGGCGACGTCGACCACGACGGCGTCGACGACCTCGTGCTCGGCCTGCCGGGAGCCGCGCTGAACGGCCCCGCGAGCGGCGCGATGCAGATCCGCTCCGGCGCCGACGGCCACGTGCTTCGCACGCTCGCGGGAATCTCCGGCTTCGAGCTCGGCACGTCGGTGTCCGGCGCGAAAGACGTCGACGGCGACGGCACGCCGGACCAGGTTGCGGGCACGACGAGCGGCGACGCCGCGTTCCTCTACTGCGGGTCGTCGGGCCGCGAGCTCGCGAGCTTCCTCGGCACGAAGTCGGCGCCGGGATACGGCGCGACGGTCGCGTGCGGCGGCGACACGAACGGCGACGGCAAGGCCGACGTCGCGGTCGGCTGCTCCGGTTCTCCGCTCGCACCGGCGTGGCCGCTGCCGGTCCAGGTGTTCGGCGACTGTCCCGGCTCGATCCTCGGCGAAGGCTCCGCGTGCGCGCCGATCGGCGGCGTCGCGCCGCGCCTCGACGGCACGGGTTGTCCGAAGGCCGGCGGAACGTTGACGCTGCGCGTCACCGGCAAGACGCTCGCCACCGGTCCGGCGAGCGCGGTGCTGTTCGCGTCTCCGTTCACGGTCAACGCGACGCTGCCGAACGGCTGCTCGTGGCTGGTCAGCGGCGTCGGCGTGCAGATCCTCCTGCCGCTCGAGCCGCTCTCGTTCGGCGCGAGCGCCGGCTCGTTCACGACGGTGCTGCCGCTCACGACGCCCGCGCTGACGGTGCACCTGCAGGCGATCGTCGACGAAGGCCAGGGATACGGCACCACGAACGGACTGCGCCTCGAGGTGCAGTGACCGGCGGCGCGCCGGCGACCACGTTCGAGCGCATCCCGCACCCCCGCCCCACGCCGCGTCGCGGCGGTCTCTACACTCTCGGCGCCTCGCCCACCGCGGGGCGGGCAAGCCGAGGAGACTTCATGCGCGCGGTCGTGATCCGAGAGCACGGCGGTTTCGACAAGCTCCTCCTCGAGGAGCGTCCGGCGCCGGAGCCGGGTCCGCACGAGGTGCTGGTGCGCGTGAAGGCGTGCGCGATGAACCACCTCGACACCTGGGTGCGCCGCGGCGTGCCGGGCCACAAGTTCCCGCTGCCGATCATCCCTGGCTGCGACGTCTCCGGAACGATCGAGAAGCTCGGTCCCGGCGTCGCTCACCTGAAGACCGGCGATGCGGTCGCGATCGCTCCGGGCATGGGCTGCGGCGTCTGCGAGACGTGCGCCGACGGACAGGACTCGCTGTGCCGCGTGTACGGGATCCTCGGCGAGACCCGCGACGGCGGCTGCGCGGAGTTCGTCACCGTGCCCGCGAAGAACTGCCTGCCCAAGCCGAAGAACCTCTCGTTCGAGGAGGCGGCCGCGGTGCCGCTCGTGTTCCTCACCTCGTGGCACATGCTCGTCGCGCGCGCGCGCATCCAGCCCGGCGACGACGTTCTCGTGCACGCGGCGGGCTCCGGCGTCGGCTCCGCGTCGATCCAGATCGCGAAGCTGCACGGCGCGCGCGTCATCGCGACCGCGGGCTCCGACGCGAACTGCGCGAAGGCGCGCGAGCTCGGCGCCGACGCGGTCGTGAACTACTCGACGCAGGACTTCGTCGCCGCGGTGAAGGAGTTCACCGGCAAGCGCGGCGTGCGCATCGCGATCGACCACGTCGGCGCCACCACGATCACGAAGTCGCTGTCGTGCCTGTCGAAGGGCGGCATGGTCGTGACGTGCGGCGCGACCGCGGGCTTCGAGCTGCAGGCCGACCTGCGCGCGATCTACTTCAAGAGCCTCTCGATCCTCGGCTCGACGATGGGCAGCCTCGGCGAAGTGCACGACGTGCTGCGCCTGGTCGAGCAGGGTCGCCTGCGGCCGGTCGTCCACCGCGTGCTGCCGCTCGCGGAGATCCGCGAGGCGCACCGCATCCTCGGCGACCGCGAGGTCTTCGGAAAGGTCGTGGTGACCCCGTGAGCAGCGCGCGCATCCTCGTCACGGAGCAGGACTCGATCGCGACGATCACCCTCACCCGTCCCGAGGTGAGGAACGCGATCGACAAGGAGACGATCGACGAGATGCACGCGGCGCTCGATCGCCTCGCCGCCGAGGACAAGCTCGGCGCGCTCGTCGTGACCGGCGCCGGCGACAAGGCGTTCGCGGCCGGCGCCGACATCGCGCAGCTCCGCGACCGCAAGCGCGCCGACGCGTTGAAGGCGATCAACTCGACCCTATTCAAGAAACTCGAAGAGTTCCCGTTCCCGACGATCGCCGCGGTGCGCGGCTTCGCGCTCGGCGGCGGCTGCGAGCTCGCGATGGCGTGCGACCTGCGCGTCGCCGGCAAGAGCGCGAAGTTCGGCCAGCCGGAGGTCGGCCTCGGCATCGTCGCGGGCGCCGGGTGCATCGAGCGCCTGCCGCGCCTCGTCGGGCTCGGCCGCGCGAAGGAGCTGATCTACACCGGCCGCGTGATCGACGCCGCCGAAGCGCTCGCGATCGGCCTCGTGAACCAGGTCGTCGACGACGCGCAAGTGCTCGATGCGGCGACGACGCTCGCGAAGTCGATCCTGAAGAACGACCGCCTCGCCGTGCGCCTGTCGAAGCTCTCACTGAACGCGACCGCGCGCGCGAACGACCAGGTCGGGCTCTCCATCGACGCGATCGCGCAGGCCGTCTGCTTCGAGAGCGAGGAGAAGACGCGCCGCATGACTGAGTTCCTCGAGCGCGGCAAGAAGGCGAAGTGACCGCGAGCACCGCGAATCCGTCGCCGGCGTCCGGACGACTCGGGCGCATTCGGGACCAGATGCCGAAGATCCGCACCGGGCTCGCCCTCGTGTGGGAGAGCTCGCCGCGCCTGTTCGTCGCGGTGCTCGCGCTCACGTTCGTGAACGGGACGCTGCCGCTCGCGAACCTGTTCGTGACGAAGCTGTTCTTCGACGACGTCGCGTCCATGGCGGGGGCGGCGGGCGCGGCCGGCGCGGGCGGCGACGCCGACTTCTCGAAGCTCTCCGTGCTCGTCGCGATCTACGGCGGCGTCTTGATCCTCTCGTCGCTGTGTTCGTCGCTCGCGGGATACCTGAGCGACCTGCAGAGCCGCGCGGTCGGCGATCACGTCATGTCCGTGCTGCACCGCAAGGCGGTCGCGCTCGACCTCGCGCACTTCGAGGACCCGCGCTTCCACGACACCTTCCACCGCGCGCGCACGGAGGCGAGCTATCGGCCGCTCGTCCTGCTCTCGTCGCTCGGCACCGTGCTGGTCGGAATCCTCTCGCTGACGACGATCGCCGCGGTCCTGTTCGCGTTGCGCTGGTGGATCCCGCCGGTCGTCTGCCTCGCCGCGTTGCCCGGGCTGTTCGTCAGCTTCCGCGGCTCGCGCGTGCTCTATCGCTGGCAGATGCGCCGCACGCCGGACGAGCGGCGCGCGTCCTACTACCAGTGGCTCCTCACGGCGCCGGCCGGCGCGCACGAGATCCGGCTGCTCGGCCTGGGCGAGCGGCTCGCGCGCTCGCACGACGAGACGCGCGATCTCCTGCGCGGCGAGCGGAACGATCTCGCGGCGCGCCTTCATCGCGCCTCGGCGCTCGCGTCCGTGTTCGTCCTCGTCGCCGGCTGCTTCCTCTTCTTGTTCACCGCGCGGCTGGTCACGCTGCACGAGATCACGATCGGCGCCCTCGCGATGTACCTGCAGGCGTTCCAGCGCGGACAGGTCGCGCTGTCCGGCATGGCCGCCGCCGCGAGCCGCATCTACGACGGCCGGCTGTTCCTCACGTCGCTCGTCGAATTCCTCGCGCTCGAGCCGCGGCTGTCCGAGCCCGCGTCGCCCCCGCCGGTCCCCGCGCCGACGCGCCACCCGATCCGCTTCGATCACGTCAGCTTCCGCTACCCGCACTCCGACCGTGATTCGCTGAGGGACGTCTCGCTCGTGATCCGCCCCGGCGAGCGCATCGCGATCACCGGCGCGAACGGCTCCGGCAAGACGACGCTCGTGAAGCTGCTCTGCCGCGTTTACGACCCGACCGACGGCGCCGTTTCCGTCGGCGGCGTCGACCTCCGCCAGGTGTCGATCGGCGACTGGCGCAAGCGGATCGGCGTCCTCCCGCAGGACTTCCTGCGCTTCCCGTTCACGGTGCGCGAGAACGTCGCGTTCGGCGACGTCGAGACTGCCGCGTCGCCGCCGCGCGTCGAGACCGCTGCCCGCGCCGCGGGCGCGGAGGAAGTCGTCTCGCGACTGCCGGGCGGATACGAGTCGGTGCTCGGCAACCTGTTCGAAGGCGGGCACGACCTCTCGGCCGGGGAGTGGCAGCGCGTCGCGCTCGCACGTGCGCTCTACCGCGAGTGCGACGTGCTGGTGCTCGACGAGCCGACCAGCGCGCTCGACGCGCGGGCCGAGTCCGAGCTGTTCGCGCGCCTGAAGCGGCTGCCCGCGGACAAGACGGTGATCCTGATCAGCCACCGGGCGACGACGATGACGTTCGCCGACCGCGTCTGCGTCTTCCATGAAGGCGCCCTGGTGGAGAGCGGCCCGCCCGAGGAACTCGCGCGCGGCAATGGCCATTTCGCGCGGCTGTTCGCGACGCAGGCGGACAAGTCGGGGCTCTGAGCCGCGCGCCGGCGCCCCGCCCCGAGTTCGCCGATCGAAACCTCCGGACGCCTCGCGGCAGATTCTCTCGAGAATCCCGTCCAGTCACGACGGCGTCGCGTCACTTCCTGAAAAGACCACGCACTGGTGGTGGGTCCGCCAATGGCCGGACTTTTCTTGGGGGATCGCGCGCCGCCGAGGTTGCCAATTCGGCGGCGCGCGGTTTTTTCCCGCTCAGCGCTTCGTGCGCGCGAGCACTCGCCGGACGATCGGCCGCGTCTCGGAGCGGCGTGCGACCTCGCGAAAGCCGGCGCGCGAGAAGCTCGATGCGACCCCGGTCCAGGCGAACACGGCGGGCATCGGGCGTTTCACCGGGTCGACCGGATAGGCCTCCACGATTCGCGCGCCGCGGCTCCGCGCGAAGCGGACCGCGCCCTCGAGCAACGGCACCGTCAGCCCGCGGCCGCGCCACTCCTTCTTCACGAGCACGCAGGTGATCGACCAGACCGGCGCCGCGTCG
>CAZOLL010000069.1:0-13363 GCA_964580365.1 uncultured Phycisphaeraceae bacterium | reverse complement strand
CGTCGCGATGCCGTCGGAGACCGCGGCCGCGGTCTCCTGCGGTCGCGCGGGCGGCGCGGACTTCGCGACCTCCGCGGCGCGCGCCGCCTTCGCTTCGTCGACCTTCGTCTTGGCCGTCTCGAGCACGTCGTTCTTCATGCGCTTGAGCAGGTCGGCGTTCGACTTCAGGATCTCGATCGTCTTCTCGCGGCCCTGGCCGAGTCGCTCGCTCTTGTAGTTCATCCAGGCGCCGCTCTTGTCGACGAGGCGCTTCTCGACCGCAAGGTCGAGGACGTCGCCGACCGCGTTGATGCCCTCGTTGAACAGGATGTCGAACTCGGCGCGACGGAACGGCGGTGCGCACTTGTTCTTCACCACCGTCGCCTTCGCGCGGTTGCCGACCGTCTCCTCGCCGACCTTGATCTGGCCGATGCGCCGGATGTCGATGCGGCAGGACGCGTAGAACTTCAGCGCGCGACCGCCGGTCGTGGTCTCGGGGCTGCCGAAGAACACGCCGATCTTCTCGCGGATCTGGTTGATGAAGATGACGCAGGTCTTCGCGCGCGCGATCGCCGCGGTGAGTTTCCGGAGCGCCTGCGACATGAGGCGCGCCTGCAGGCCGACGTGGGCGTCGCCCATCTCGCCTTCGAGCTCGGCCTTCGGCACGAGCGCGGCGACCGAGTCGACCACGATGATGTCGAACGCGTTGGACCGCACGAGGATCTCGCAGATGTCGAGCGCCTCTTCACCCGAGCTCGGCTGCGAGACCTTGAACTTCTCGCCCGAGATGTCGACGCCGAGGAGCTTGGCGTACGCGGGGTCGAACGCGTGCTCGGCGTCGATGAACGCCGCGTAGCCACCGGCGCGCTGCGCCTCTGCGATCGCGTGCAGCGTGAGCGTCGTCTTGCCGGACGACTCCGGGCCGTAGATCTCGACGATGCGCCCGCGCGGCAGGCCGCCGCCGAGCGCGAGGTCGAGGGACAGGGACCCGGTGGAGATCCCCTCTTCGACGGTGATCGGGCCGTCGAGGCTCATGATCGCGCCCTTGCCGTAGGACTTCTCGATCTGCGCGAGCGCGGCCTCGACCGCCTGGGCCTTGGCCGACGCCTTGGGATCCGCTTCGGGCTTGTTCACCATGGAAGATCGACTCCGGTTCGAATCATCGTTCGGGTTTGGAAGGTCGCGAAGCTAACGATCTACGAACACCTGTTTCAATGCTTTTCAGGGGGCAAGAAGCGGAAATCTCTCGATGTCGCGATAGGCCGGCCCGGCGGGCGAAAGTCGGCTCTCCACGAGTGCGAACTCCTTCACTTCGAACTTACCGAACTCGACCGACGGATCGCGCGGCCACCATTCTTCGCGCGACGCACCCTCGACGCGGCCGAGCGTCACGTGCGGATGGAACGGACGCGCCTCGACCGTGAAGCGCTCCGATACCAGTTCCGTGCGGACCGCACGCGCCAGCTCGAAAAGTGCCGTGCCGCCGTCCGCGCCGGCCCAGACCACGCGCGGACTCCCGCGCTCCGGGAACTGGCCGAGCCCGCGCACCGCGATCTCGAATGCCCGCGAACGACTCGACGCCGCGGACAGCGCGCGGGTCACGCGGATTCTCGCGGCGTCGTCGACCTCGCCGAGGAACTCGAGCGTCACGTGGAGGTTCTGCGCGGCGACCCATTTCACGCGGACCCCGCTCGGCAGCGCGCGAGCGGGCGCCGCCGACAGTGCGGCGCGCACATCGGCGCTCACCGCGATCGCGACGAACGCGCGCACGGTGTCGGGTCAGATCGTCACGAAGCGCACGAACTGGTCGTAGCGCTCGCGCAGCTTCGCGTCGGTGAGCCTCCTGAACGCATCGAGCGAGAAGTCCTCGACGACGAACGAGGCCATCACCGTCCCGTACACCATCGCGCGACGCAACGTCGCGTCGTCGTGGCGCTCCTGCTGCGCGACGAACCCCATCAGCCCGCCCGCGAACGAATCGCCCGCGCCAGTCGGATCCTTCACTTTCGCGACCGGGTACGCCGGCAGGGCGAAGCGCGCGCCCTCTCGAGTCACCAGGAACGCGCCGTACTCGCCCTTCTTCACGATCACGATGCGCGGGCCGAGCGCGAGCACATGCTCCGCGGCGGCGACGAGGTTCCGCTCGCCGGAGAGCATCTTCGCCTCGCCCTCGTTGAGCACGAGCGCGTCGATCCGCTTCAAGAGCTTCTTCAACGGACCGAGCGTGTTCGTGATCCAAAGGTTCATCGTGTCGGCGACGACGAACTCGGGTTTCTTGATCTGATCGAGCACCATCATCTGCGATTCGGGCGAGCCGTTCGCCAGGAACACGAAGCGCGAGTCGGTGAACGCGGCGGGGACGTGCGGGCGAAAGTCGCCGTAGACGTTCAGGTGGACCGCGACCGTCTCGGCTTCGTTCATGTCGCCCTGGTAGCGGCCGGTCCAGTGGAAGGTCTTGCCGTCGGCGACGACGAGACCCGCGGTGTCGATCTTCTTGTGCTTCAGGAACTCGACGTGCTCCTTCGGGAAGTCGGAGCCGACGATCGAGACGAGCCGCACCGGCGTGAACGCGGACGCGGCGCACGAGAAGTAGGACGCGGAGCCGCCGAGCACGCGCTCGACGTGACCGAACGGGGTCTGGACGGAATCGAACGCAACGGTGCCGACGACGAGCAAGGACATTCAGGTCTCCGGGGTGCGGGGATCACTCTTCCGCGAAGTGCTCGACCTCGGCGGAGGACACCTTGTCCTTCTGGATCGCGAGGCAGACGCCGCCGATGAGCGAGACGGCCATCTGCTCCATTCGGTACACGAGGAACAGCGTGAGCGCCATCGCGGACGGCACGCCGACCGTCCCGAGGAAGAACACCGATGCCGCCTCCCCCACGCCCCAGCCGGACGGAGCGATCGGCAGCGCCGAAACGATGAGCGCGATCGGGATCAGCGCGAAGTAGGACGCGAGCGCGAGATCGATGCCGATGCCGCGGCCGATCAGCGCGAACGCGCCGATCAGGATCGTGTGCACCACCATCGAGAGGACGAGCGACACGCCGACGAGCCCCATCCGGTAGCGGTAGATGAACACCGCCGAGTCGGCCTTCTTCAAGAGCTCCTTCGCCGGCAGCTTCGCGAGCAGCTGGTCGAATCGCAGCGCGGCGCGCACGCGCTTCGAGAAGAACACGACGCCGATCACGATGACGACCGCGAGCAGCCCGTAGATCCACACCGCGACGAGCCGGTAGCGCGCGAAGTCGAGCGGGATCACGAGACCCGCGACCAGCGCGAGGCCGGTGATGCCGAGCAGGCGGTCGAGCAGCACGGTGATGATCGCGGCGGTCTTCTGCGAGCGATGCTCGCGCGCGATGTAGATCGCCTTCACGATGTCGCCGCCGGTGAGCCCGGGCATCACGTTGTTGAAGAACGCGCCAATGAAAGTCAGCGAGAACGCGCGCCCGAAGCCGGTCGGCAGCCCCGCGCCGGCGAGCAGGAGATCCCACCGGTAGGCCGCGACGATGGACGCGACGAGGATCATCGACATCGCGAGGAGCAGGAGCCGCAGGTCGGCGTGCTGCACGACGGTGATGAGCCCCGGCTGCAGGTGCGAGCGCGGCGCAATACTGTCCGCCGCCGCGACGAACGACTCGACCCGGCCGTCCGGCCACTTCACCGCTCCGACGTCGAACCCGTCGGCCGCGAGCGTGGCTTCGAGCACCCCCTGCTCGCACTCGAAGTGGACCGGGTTCACCTGGAAGTCGAGCAGCTCGCCGGTCAGCGTCCGCTCGCCGCCGTCGCCGACGAGCACGAGGCGGTCCTTGAACGGCACGAGCCAGATCAGGAACGCGAAGAGCGCGGCCGCGACCGCGATCTTGAGCGGCGGGATCCACTTCTTCACGGGGTCGCTCAAGGCACCCACCGCACGGTGGCCGCGGCGAGGCGCACGTCGTCGCACTCCCGGCGGTACGCCTCGAGGACGTCGTCCGCGAACGGACGGACCTGCACACCGAGCTCGTCGAGCCCGATCGCGGGAACGGGCGCGCCCTCGGTCCGGACGTTGATCGCGAAGTGGAACAGCCCCGAGACGGGCGACACGGTCGCGACCGAGATCGAGGCCTTTTTCTCGCCGCCGCGATCGAGGTACAGATCGTCGCCACGCACGGCGACGCTCGTTCGCGCGGCGAGCGCGAGACGCTCGGCGACGAGGCGCGCGAAGAGTCGCTGGCGCCAGACCATCGGCTCGAGCCGCGCGCCGAAATGTTCCGCGATGAAGTGCAGCATGCGCGGCGAGTAGATCGTCGCGCCGGCGCGTCGATCTTCAGCGTCGACCATGTGGTCGAGCTTCACCGAGCACGGACCGACGAACGCGATCAGCGAGTCGCCCGCGACGCCGGCGGTGCGATGGCAGAACAGCGAGGAGAGCTGGGAGCCGTCGTAGGCCAGCTCCTTCTCGAAGAACACCGTCGCGAGCGTCACGGCGTGCCTCGCACGGCGCGACCGCGCCACCACGCGCGCCACGCATCCGGCGCGACGCGCGGGTCGGCGTCGACCGGGCCGTCCGGCGCCGCCTTCGCCAGCACGGCGCACGCGTGGAAGCGCACGCCGGGGTCGATGTCGAACGCGCAGTCGACGACACGCGCGGTGAGGTCCGGCTCCGTGTCGACCGACGGCGGCGCGGCCGTCAGCTCGATCAGCGCCGCGCGCTTCACGGCTGCGGGTTCGCTCGCCGCGAGCAGGCGTGCGTAGTCCGCGCGCACGCTCGGCCCCGCGATCGAGAGCGCCATCGCGGCGGCGCGCGCGCGCACGGCGGCGTTCTGGTCGGACAACGCCGCCTTCAGTGCCGGCGCACGGTCGTCGTCCTGGCCGAGCGGAACCAGAGCCTCGAGTGCGGCGATACGGACCGAGGGCGAAGGATGGCGCTCGGCGATCGTGCGCAACGTCGCGGACGCGATCGCGCGATCCTCGCCGCCGGATTCGAGAGCCGCGACGCGCTCGATCCAGTCGGAGTCGCTCCACTCGTCCGACCAACGCGCGGGCTCGAGCGCGATCACGCGCGAGAGGTCCTCCTTCGCACGCTCGGGCGCGATCGAGCAGCCGATCGAGACCGGGACGAACGCGGAGGCCGACAGGGCCAAGACGAGAGCGAGGCGGCGCGCCATCCGGTGAGTGCCGTGAGTGCCGAAGACCAGTTCCGTGCGAGACCGTCGGATCTTACGGCGCGGCAAACCCTGAAAGAAGCGGCGGCCGGCGCGGCGCGCGCGCCGGCCGGCCGTCATCGATTGGTGGAGGCGGCGGGAATCGAACCCGCGTCCCAAGGCGCCGTCGAACGGACATGCTACGTGCGTAGCCGACCGATTGATCTCGTCCCCGCGCAGCCGGTCGACGGGCATCGCGGAGACCATCCCGGTGCGTCTCGCTCGGCGCTCCCGGGAGCGGCGACGAGCCAGCCTTCAGTGTGTCGTCGTTCCCGCGCGTGAAGGCGCCGCGCGGGACGACGTCGCCGTTATTTAGGCGGCGAGGGAGTACGCGGTGTGATCCGCAGGTACTTGTGTGCTCCGACTTGATGACGGGGCCAACGGAGCATCCCCGGCACGCATTCCGAACCACGAGCAACCCGGTCGAAACCAGATCGCCCCCGGTGAGGGAGCCAGAGTAGTCGGCAGAACGGCCGCGCGCCATGAGCGGACCGGTGAGCGCGCGAAGTCGGCGCACTCACGCCGGCACTCAACCTTTGCCGCGCATCTTCCGTCCCAGCGCCCGCGCGATGTCTCGCTTCGCTTCCTTCGCCCCGATGACCTGCCGCTTGTCGTGCCGCTTGAGTCCGCGCGCGACAGCGATCTCGGCTTTCGCCCACGAGCCCTTGAAGTAGATCTTGAGCGGGACGAGCGTGAAGCCGCGCTCGCGCGTGGCCTGCTCGATCTTCTTCAGCTCGGTCTTCTTCACGAGAAGCTTGCGCGCCTGCTTCGGCGCGTGGTTCATGCGGTTGCCGTGCGAGTACTCCGAGATCTCGCAGTTCATCAGCCACAGCTCGCCGCGGTCGATCATCGCGAACGCGTCCTGCAGGACGCACTTCGCGTCGCGGAGCGCCTTCACCTCGGTGCCGTGGAGGACGAGGCCGCACTCGAAGTGCTCGAAGAGCTCGTAGTCGTGCGACGCGCGGCGGTTCGACGCCACCACCTTGATCGCCGGGTTCTCGTTCGACGCCGCCATTTCGCACGGATGCTAGCATTCGCGCCGCATGCGCCTGCTCCTCGCGACCTCGGCGATCTCGCGCTGGTCCATCGTCGCGCTCACGATCGCCGCCGGGTGCGCGGCGTCCGATTCGCGCGCGAGGCTCGCCGGCGTCGACCTGCGGCCGGTGATGAGCTCGTTGCGCGAGGACGCTCGCGCGATCGCGGTCGCGCTCGCGGAGCGCCGGCTCGAGGACGCTCGCGAGCCGGCGGGCCGTCTCGCCGCCGTCTCGATCGGCCGTCCGTCGGATGCGCTCGAGGATCGCTTCCGCTCCTTCGCGGCCGATCTGAACGCCGCGGCGTCCGAGCTCGTTTTGGCTCTCGACCGCCGGCGCGCGGGCGACGCGTCCGACCCGGTCGAGGTGCGGGCGGCGTTCGCGCGCGTCCTCGCCCGTTGCGACGCCTGCCACGCGGAATACCGGCCCGGCGCCGGCTCGGTCGCGCCTTGATCGCGCCCTCCGCCGTCCTAGGATGTTGCCCCTTCGCGCCGAAGTGGCGGAATTGGCAGACGCGCTAGATTCAGGGTCTAGTTCCCGTCACAGGGAGTGGGGGTTCAAGTCCCCCCTTCGGCACCATTCGAACGCAGCAATGAAGGCCCGCGGCCGGCTCAAGCCGGCCGCGGGCCGACTCATTTGTCGGAGACCGGCGGCGCGAACGCGGGCGGCGCGCGCACGCGGCCCTTTCGGCGGATCAAGTCCTGCAGCCGGCCGAGCGCACGGCGCGCTTCCTCGGTGCGGCCGTCCTCCTGAAGCATCGTGAACGACTCGTTCGTCGCGTAGAGCGAATCGGGGTCGAGCCTCAGCGCTTCGTCGATGTGCCGGTAGGCGGCGTCGCGATCGCCCGACTGCTTCGCGAGGTAGGCGAGCCCTTCGTGCGCCCGCGCCGTCTGAGGCGCGAGCGCGAGCAGCCGCGTGTACTCGTCCTTTGCCGCGGCGGCGTCGCCGTGCAGCACGAGCAGGTCCGCACGCTCGGCGAGCAGCGTGACCTGGACGTCCGCGATCGCGGGAATCAGCACCGTCGGGTGCTCGGAGCCGGACACCGCCGCGATCGCCGCGCGGTACTTCGTGATCGCGTCGTCGAGCGCGGCGACTCCGCGCTTCGCGGCCTCGGCGCCGGGTTCGCGCAACGAAAGCGCGACGCGCGTGAACGTCGCGGCGAACGTCGGAGTGCGCGGACCGATCTCGGCCGCCCGTCGCAGGTCGGCCGCCGCCTCGAGGAGCTTTCCGTCGAGGGCGAGCACCGCGCCGCGGACTTCGAGCGCCCGGGCGTCGCGCGGGTCGGCCGCGAGCACGAAGTCGAGCATCGCACGCGCGTCCGCGAGGTTCGCGTCGATGTCGGCGCGCAGCCGGTCGGCGCCGGCGGTGATTCCCGCGCGCAGCCCGTTCTCGAGCGCGCGTCGCTGGTTCTGCACCACGTCCGCGAGCATCGACGCCTTGTCGATCCGCGGGCCGGGCGCGGACGGATCGGCGGCGACGGCGCGCTCGAATAGGCCGAGCGCGACCGCCGGCTCGCCCCGCTCCCAGCGCGCGGTCGCGGCACGCGCGAGCAACTGCGCGGGTCGGGCGGTCTTCGCCGCGTCGGTCTCGAAGAGAGTCGCGTCGTCGCGGAAGTCGACCGTGCGGAACGCGGTCGTCAGCCCGCACACGACGGCGAGACCCGCGAGCGGGATCCGTCCGCCGCCCCCGCCCGCCAGCTTCACGCCGAGCCCCGCGACGACGAACGCGAAGCCGAGTGCGGGGACGAACAGATAGCGCTCGAACAGCGGGAAGGGCTGCGCGTCGAATGCATAGGTGATCGGGACGAGGTTCGACGCGGGCGCGATCGTCCACAGCACGAAGAGCGCGCCGAGCCGCACCGGCGCTTCGCGCATCCGTGCGAGCGCGAGAGCGACGAGCACGAGACCGACGCCCAGCCACACGCGCGCGTCGCCGAGCGACGTCGCGAGGTCCGTGTCATGCACGATCGAGAGCGGATGCGGCCAGACGAGCAGGCCGAGGTAGCGCGGCAGCACGGCGAGGAACGTGAGAGAGCGCTGGATGGGCGAGCCGGTCCCCGTGAACGCTCCCGCCGGGGGTGAGATGTGCAGGACCCACGCCTTCGTCGCGAAGAACGCGAGCACCAGCACCGCGCATGCGGCGAGAACGCTCCACGCACGCCGCCGCCGTTCTTGCGCATCACGATCCGTCGCGACGAGCGCGGCACCCGCGACGAGCGGCGCGAGCATCGCGGCCGACTCCTTCGCGCCGAGCGCGAGCGCGAACCACGCGACGGCGCGAACGGCCGATCCGCCGGTGAGGAGCGAGCGCACTGCGAGCAGCGTGAAGAGCAGCGCGAGCGGGTCCGTTCGCCCGCTCACCATCGCGAGCGACTCGACTTTCACGGGATGCACCGCGAACAGGAGCGCCGCGGGGAACGCAGCCTCGGCGAGCGCGGGCACGCGCCGCGCCGTCGTCCAGACGAGCAGCGCGAGCAGCACGTTGATCATCACGTTGTCGAGGTGAGGGCCCCACGGCCGCTCGCCGTAGACGAGGCTCTCGACGAAGTACGTCGCGCGCGTGACCGGCCGCCAGTACCCCGACGCCGCGCGTCCGTCGGCGTCGACGCCGAAAAGGTCGCCGGTGAACACCTCGGCGAGAGTCGGCCGCTCGCCCCGGAGCAGCACCTGGTCGTCGTAAACGAAGTCGCCCGAAAGCGTGGCGAGGTATGGGACCGCCGCGGCGATCACCAGCACCCAGAGCGGAACCGAGCGGAGCGCGGCGCGCACGAGCGCCGGTCCTGATCAGCGACCGGAGTCGAAGAAGCTCTTGATCGCCTCGACCACCTGCACCTGCGCGTCCGCCGTGATGGTCGGATAGAGCGGCAGGGACAGGACCTCGCGCGCCGCGCGCTCGGCCTCGGGCAGGTCGCCCTTCTGGTAGCCGAGGTGCTTGAGCGCGGGCTGCAGGTGACAGGGCACCGGGTAGTAGATCTGGCTCGACACGCCCGCCTCGGTCATGTGCGCGCGCAGCTCGTCGCGCTTGTCCACGCGGATCGTGTACTGGTGCCAGTTGGGGCCGCGGTCCTTGTCGACGCGCGGGAGGATGACGTCGTCGAGCAGGCGATGCTGCTCGAAGAGCTGGTTGTAGTTCGCGGCGGCTTCGGCGCGCGCCTTGTTCCACGCCGCGAGGTGCCGCGCCTTCACGCGCAGCGTCGCGCACGAGAGCGCGTTCAGTCGGTAGTTGCCGGCCACGGCGGTGTGGACGTAGGTCTCGCTCTGCCCGTGGTTGCGCAGTTGGCGGCACGCTTCGGCGACGCCCTCGTCCTGCGTGGTGATCATGCCGCCTTCGCCGAGCGCGCCGAGGTTCTTCGAGGGATAGAACGAGAACCCTGCGGCGTCCCCCATCGTGCCCGCGGCGCGGCCGCGGTAGGTCGAGCCGAGCGCCTGACAGGCGTCCTCGACGACCATGAGGCTGAACTGCTCCGCGAGCTCGAGGATCGGGTCCATCTCTGCGCACTGCCCGTAGAGGTGGACCGGCATCACGCAGCGCACCTTGGTGTGCTCGCTGTTGAACTCGCTGCGCTTCTTGCCCCCGATGACGCCGTCGTCGACGTAGTCGTAGACGCGCTCGGGCTTCAGGCCGTAGTTGACCGGGTCGATGTCGACGAAGACGGGCGTCGCGCCGAGGCGGATGATCGCCGCGGCGGTCGCGAAGAAGGTGAACGGGGAGGTCAGGACCTCGTCGCCGGCCTTCACGCCGAGCGCCTGCATCGCGACGGCGAGCGCGTCCGTGCCGTTGCTGATCGCGACCGCGTGGCCGGAGCCGATGATCGCCGCCATTTCCTTCTCGAACGCGTCGACCTCGGGGCCGCCGATGAACCGGCCCGACACGAGCACCTTCTCGAGCGCCGAACGGAGCTCTTCGAGAATGGGCTCGTGAAGGCCGTTCAGATCGAGTTGTGGGACCTTCACGGCGCTCGTCATGGGGCTTCGCTCCATCCGGCGTGACACGCGAACCGGAATCGCTCTTCCTAACAAAGCCTCGGCGCGGCGGGCAACGCCGAAATCGCCCGCCCGCGCGCGCGAGGGAGTTGCGCGATTCACAGTCTTCGCCGTGCGTCGTACGATCGCCGGTCCAGTCGTCGGAGGTTGCTCATGTCGGTGCGGATCGCGTTCGCGCTCGTGCTCTCGGTCGGACTCGCGGTCGCGGCGTGCCGGGCGCAGGAGGCGAGCGGGGAGGGCGCGCCGCAACCCACGCCGGCAGCGTCGGCCGAGCGCGACAAGGAAGCCGAAGAGATCCTCGAGAAGGCGATCGCCGCGCAAGGCGCGGGAGATCTCGCACGCGACGTGAGCGAGGTCGAGCTGTCCTTCGCGCTGACGACGCGCGCGAACGGCAACCGCGTCGTGGTCGACGTCGAGGAGCGGTACAAGGCGCCCGACAAGCTCTGGCGCCGCGTGAAGGAAGCGGTCGCCGACAGCGAGATCGAAGAGGGGTTCGACGGCAGGGTCGGCTGGAACAAGAAGAAGGACGGCAAGTGCGTCCGGTTCGAGGGGCCGGAGTGGAAGAAGGATCGCGCGCGCCTCGAAGGCGAACTCGGCCAGACGCGCCTGCTGATGCGGTTCTTCTTCGTCGCCAACATCGCCGACGCGCTCGAGGATCCGAAACGCGCGGAGGATCGTGTCCTCGAGCGCGAGAACGGCTCGACCGTCGACTGCCTCGTCGTGCGAGGCCGTGCGAGACTGCCGGAGGACGACGGCGGCGACTGCGCCGCGGAGTTGCTGTTCGAGAAGAGCACGTTCCTGCTCGTCGGCGCGCGCCTCGAGCGCGAGACGCTCGAACCCAAGGTCGTCACGTTCCTCTTCGACGGCCACTCCCCCACGCGCCAGCAGGTCGTCGTGCCGGGCTCGATCAAGGAGTACCTCGGCGACGCGAAGGACTGGAGCTACTTCGTCGCGCTCGACGTTGAGGAAATCGAGGTCGAGAAGGACGGCGAGACGCAGACCGTCGCCGTGAACAAGATCCGGTTCAACGGCGGGCTCGACGACGCTGCGTTCGCGGCTCCCGAGACGAAATGACCCGGCTCGCGGTCGCGGCCGCGCTCGCGGTCGGGTGCGTCGGGTGTTCCGGCGACGCGAGCTCGACTCCGGCAAAGCGACCGCCCGAGACTTTCCTGATCGTCGACGTCGACGCTCGACAGCCGGGCGTCGACGGCTTTCCCGGCGCGGTGTTCCGTTTCGACCCCGCAGCCAGGACCCTGACAAGGTTCTCCGCCGATCCTCGATTCGTCGACCCGGAGCAGTGCGTCGCCGGACCGAACGGAACGATCCTCCTGGTCGACATGGCCGCCGATCCGGAGCGGCGCGGAACGAAGAACGGTGCGGTGTTCGTGCTCGACGCGAAGACGGGAGAAGTGCTCCGCGCGCTATCGCCACCCGAGTTCGCGATGCCCGCCGCGATCGCGCGCGCGAGCGACGGCACCGTGGTCGTCGTCGACCGCGCCGCGCTGCCGCGCGACGATGGCAGCAAGGGCGCGGTGTTCGCGCTCGACCTGGACGCCGGCACCGCGCGCGCCCTCGCGCACGATGCCGGCTTCCGCGCGCCGGCGTTCGCGGCGTTCGACGCCGACCTTTCGATCGTCGTCCTCGACGCCGACGCGAAGGCGACCACGGGCGCGAACGGCGCAGGTTCCGGGCCGAATTCGTCCGAAGGTGCTCTCTTCCGCATCGCTTCCGCGGGAGGCACGATCTCGCGAATGCTCGACCTCGAGGGGACCGTGAGTCCGCTGACGATCCTGCGCGAGCCGGAGTCGACCTGGCTCGTCTTCGACGTGAACGCCGACCCGGCGCACCGCGGCGGGCCCGCGGGCGGCGTGTTCCGCGCCGATCCCTCGAAGCGGACCACGTCGTTCGTCAGCGCCGACTTTCGGCTCCGCGACCCGGTGCGCGGCTGCTTCGCGAAGGACGGCTCGGTCCTCTTCGTCGACGCGAACGCGGATGTCGAGAAGCACGGGCCCGACCCCGCGGGCCGCGGCCAGAACGCCACCGGTCCCGGCGCGGTGTTCCGCCTCGATCGCGCGAGCGGCCACGTCGACTTCGTCGCGACGTTCCCCGACTTCGTGAACCCCGTCGACATCGTTCCCGATCCGGAGCCCGCGGAGTGAGCCGACGCGCGCGCTACCTGCTGCCGATCGTCTCGCTCGTCGTCGTGCTCGGGCTCGGCGAGCTCGTGGCGCGCGTACTGCTCGGCAACCGCTTGCGCTCCGACAGTGGCCAGGTCGGCGCGAGCAAGCCGTTCGCGGAAGGCCGCGTGCTCGAGGCGGTCGAGACGGACGGCGTGCGCTACCTCGGGCGCCCCGGCGCGTCGGTCGACATCTACGGCGTCAACTACCGCAACAACGCGCTCGGTCTGCGCGGCAAGGAAGTGGAGACCGGTGCGCACCCCGGCGTGTACCGCATCCTCGTGCTCGGCGACTCGAACACGTATGGCTGGCGCGTCGCGGAGGACGAGACGTTCTGCGCGCGCGCCGAGAAGTTGTTGAACGCGAACGCGGCGCAGGACGCGCCGCGCATCGAGGTCGTGAACGCAGGGATCGTCGGATACAACACGGGCGACCAGTACGCGCTGTTCCTGCGCCTCGCGCCGCTCCTCCAGCCCGACCTCGTCTTGATCGGCTGGTACTACAACGACCTCGACCGACTCGGTTTCCACGTCGACGGCGACGGCTTCCTCTTCTGCGATCCTTTGCCGTTCCCGGACTCGTGGAAGCCCGCGCTGTGGAAGTCGTTCCTCTACCGCTGGTGGTCGGTGCACACGATCGACCGGATGATCCAGTCGGGCGAGTACGTGCCCGGACAGGGCGAGAACATCGCGTTCGGCGAGACGAAGCTGCTCACGCTCGTTGACGCGATCCGCGACCGCGGGATGAAGGCGGCGCTGATCGACATCCCGTGGCTCGAGGTCGGAGCGGGCGGCGACCAGCGGATGCACCGCGCGACGTACTTCGGCGCGAAGGGCAGCGTCCACCTCGCGGCGTGGGCCGCGCGCTCCGCGCTCCCCGTCTTGCAGCTCATCGACTCGATCGACGGTGAAACGGTCGCGTTATTCTGGGCGTCGATCGAACCGCCCGAACATCACCCGAGCGCGCGCGCGCACGAGCGATTCGCGGTCGCGATCGACCGCTTC
>CAZOLL010000068.1:10383-13386 GCA_964580365.1 uncultured Phycisphaeraceae bacterium | reverse complement strand
TGTGCGGCACCGGCCGCTCCTCGAGAAAGGAGGGCCGGCGCCGTTGCCGCACTTGAGGACGATTCGGGAAGGACTCGCTCATCGCGCCCGCGAGCCGCGGCGCTCGCGCGCCGGGCCGCTCACTTCTTGATGGTGGGCGGGCCCGAACCGAACGCGAATTCGATTCGCTCGATGCCGAGCCGCTTGATGATGTTGACGACCGAGATCACCGAGTCCCACGGCACGCGCGGATCGCCGTCGATCGTGACGGGATCGTCGCCCTTGCCGACCTTCACGTGGTCCTGGTGCGCGTCCTTGATCGTGCGCGAGAGGTCCTCGTCGCTCGTCAACTTGCGCGTGCCGAACTGGCGGGTGACGGTCTCGGTCTTGTCGTCCCAGAACAGAGCGATGCGGATCTCTTCGATCAGCACCGGGGCGCCGGCGCCCGCACCCTTGTTCTTCGGCAACCACGAGTCGAACTTGCCCTCCATCTCCTTGAACTTGAAGGAGCACATGAAGAACACGCAGAGGCAGAAGATGACGTCGACCATCGGCACGACGTTGATGGCGACCGGGTTGTCGTCGGGGTCCTGTGAACCAGCCATGACTCGTGACCTTTCTTCTTGTCCGTCTTTCGGTGCTTCCGTCCGTCAGTGCGTGCGTCCCGTTCTCGATTCGGACGCGGCTACTTCTTCTCGCTCGGCATCGCGGCCGTCAGCTCGATCTTGTAGATGCCCGCGAGCGCGCAGCCCGTGAGCACCTGCTGGATGTGGCCGTACGGCGCGCCCTTGTCGGCTCGGATCATGATCTTCCGCTTCGAGAGCTTCTTGCCCGCAGCCGGGTCGACCTGGTCCTCGAGCTCCAGGTTGGCCTCGAACTTCAGACGCTCCCAGATCTGCTCCTTCGTGAACTCCTTCGAGCGGATCGAGTACAGCCAGTGCTGATCGTCACGACAGATCTTGCCCGCCTCGTAAGCAGCGCAGTTCACGTTGCCGCGCTCCATGCGATGCAGGACGTTGATCGTCGTGGTCGTGACCTCGCCCTTCAGCTTCTCGGCCTCGGCGGCCTGATCCGCCTTCGGCAACTTCACGTCCGCGAGCTCCCGCTGGGTCATGTCCGCGCCCAGCATGAAGAAGAGGAGCATCAGGAACATGATGTCGATCATCGGGATCAGGTTGGGAGTGATCGTCTCCTCGACCTTGGCGACTTTGAACCGACTCATTGTTCACCCGTCTCGTTTGGTCTCGACTGGTTTCGACTGGACTCGTGGGTCCGCGATCGGACGCGACTGCCGATCAGTGACCGCCGGTGGTGCCGGCGAGGTGCTTCAGCATGTCGACGGCCTGCAGGTTCATCGACAACGTGAGGCGCGTGACCTTGTTCTTGAAAATGAAGTTGAAGGTCAGCAGCACGATCGCGATGAACAGACCCATCGTGGTGTTCACGAGCGACTCGTAGACGCCGTGCGCAAGGTCGCCCGGGGTCGGAGCCGCGAGGCTCTCGATGACCTGGAACGACGAGATCATGCCGGTCACCGTGCCGAGGAGGCCAAGGAGCGGCGCGAGGTTGCCGAGCAGCGAGAGGTAGGAGATCTTCGCGTTCAGCTTGAACACCTCTTCCGCGGCGGCCTGCTCGAGGCCGACGATCATTTCCTCGTAGCCCGCGTGGCGCATGCGCAGCGCGGCGCCGATGAGGTTGGCGACGTAGCCGCCGTCGTCATCGCAGACCTGGATCGCCTCGTCGTACTGCTTGTCGTCGATGAGCTGCTGCAGCTCGTCCGTCAGCTCCGGCGGCGCGAACTTCTCGCGGCGGATGTTGACGAAGTGCTCGATCACGAGCGCGAAACCGCCGGCGGACGTGAAGAGGAGCAGCCAACCGACGGGGCCGGTCGACTCGAACAGCTCGAGCCACGACTTGCCCTTTGCTTCCTGACCGAAGGCCAGGTTCGGGAGGCCGAGGACGACCACCAAGGCGAGGATGCCCAGGAACAGCGTGCGGTACGACTTCATTGCGGACTCCGGTCCTTTCTGTGGTGAAGCAGGTCGATCGAGAACGGGACGGTCACACTTCAGGCACGCTCAGGTGCCCTCGAGGAATCTTGAGGTCGGGAACTGGCGCTTCAGCGCTTCGAGCCGTTCCTGGCCGCGGGCGGTGAAGAGCTTCTTGCGGTCGGCGTTCTTCTCGAGCTCCGCGATGAACTTGAAGCACTTCGCGGAGCCGGCGATCGCGCGCTCGAACTCGAGCGAGGTCTCGCCTTTCGCCGGCACATACTGCACCGAACCGCGCAGGTAGCAATACAGCGCGTCGAGGAGCTTGTCCTGGTCGCGCTTCGTCTTGCCATCTTCGAGCAGGATGTCGCCGAGCCCGTTCCACGCGCCGGAGAGGACGCGCGACGCGGTCGCCTCGCTGGTGAGCTTGCGGTACAGCGCTTCCGCCTCGGTGCCCTTGCGCTCGGCCTGCAGCGCGCGGCCGAGGCCGAGACGCGCTTCCTGCTCGATCGCCGGGGCGACACCCGCGGACTTCTGCACCTGCTCGTACGCGGTGCGCGCTTCGGCCGGGGCGTTCTTCGCCTCGGAGACGCGGCCCTTGAAGAGGCCGTAGATCGCGAGCGTGCCGGCGTCGACCTTCGCGTCCTGCGCGGCCTTCGTGATCTCGTCGACGATCTTGCCCGCCGCGGCGGCGTCGCCCTTCGCCATCTCGATGCCGATCAGCGACTCGCCGGCCGGCAGCACGAAACGGCCGCCGGGGAACGCCTTCAGCACTTCGGTGTAGCTCGCGGCGGCTTCGTCGGTCTTGCCCTGCCGCTCGAGGCAGAGGCCGATCTTGTAGAGCGCCTGCTGGCGAATGGGCTCGCGCTCCTTTTGGTCCTTCAGGCCCTCGAGGAGAGTCAGCGCCTCGCCGAGGTTCTCGCCGGCGATGGCGTCGAGCGCGCGCGAAAGTTCGGCGGAGCTGCCGTAGTTGATGGACGCGACCTGCTCCCACGGGATCGTGACCGGCTTCTTCTGCACCGTGATCTCGAGGCTC